>JAPZAN010000071.1 GCA_027460605.1 Candidatus Methanoperedens sp. | reverse complement strand
GTTGCTGAGTGAATTCAGATATTCGATTTCCTTTTCATCCAACTTTAGTTTTGAGCGCGTACTTAAAAATGGCATATTATTATACTAGCGCTCTTTACTAATAAATATTGTTATGTTACATTGGAATCATAATACTAGTACCGTCAATATCTTTAACCTTATAACTTTTTGAGGCACTTCCTTTTTTGAGGATTATGATTACTTGTTCAAGTTTTACATCCTTGAAAGCACGACCCGCATCTACGATTGTATCTAAATCATCTTTTATAAGCTTCCTTCCAACACACCATTTTTGGACGTATGCTAAGGATTTTGGAACAATTAGACCGATATAACCGCCCTCTTTAGCTAAATAATAAGACCGCTCAATAAAAGCCAGCGCCGAATTAACATATTCATTTGTGCATGGTAGAACTTGTGGAATATACAATCTTTCATTTTCCTTTATGTCTATTCCATAAGGAGGGTTTTCGATGATGATATCAAATCCACCACTGCTTATTACATTCCCAAAATCAATATTCCAATGAAATTGATTCGATATATTGTATTTCTCCACAGTTTCTTTTTTATTCCTTTTCTTTGAATTTGATTTGTCAATAATGTATTTTTGAAAAGACGGGCTTATAACCGTATATATTGCATTTCTTATTGTTACCAGAATTTCACGGAGCCTAACTGCTTTTTCGCCATCTTCTTGTGAATATAGAATCTGTAGATTGGAATATGCTCTTTTCAAATTGTCTACAAGTCGCCCCCCTTGCGTAGATAATAGTTCTTCACTTTCTGAGAGAAGTTTGAATTTTTCAGGCTTTTCGACATAAGCTATCTTTAATCCTTCAAAAATTCCCTGTATCCTATCATCGTATGAGGTTAAGGCAACGTTCTGGTTTATTTCTTCATTAATCCATCCAATTAGACTGTTGCCATCAATAATTTTATATTCAATATTTGGAAGAGTCTCTAAATGCGATATATCTGATACGTCTAAGTTTTCAATCAAACTAAGCCATAATCTAAGCTTTGCTATCTCAATAGCTGAAGTTTCAATATCAACACCATGTAAATTGTTGCTGATAATTTGCCTTTTGATGGTATAATAGCTTTCTTTTTCAAGATTATCTTGCAGCTTCTTCTTTATAAAAATAAGCTCTTTCATGGCCGAAGTCAAAAAATGCCCACTACCGCAGGCTGGGTCTAATATCTTTATTCCATTTATCTCATCATATATTGCTTTTAAGACCTCTGGATTTGATTTTGGGGTATTGTCCAAAAAACCAGTTAAAGATTTATAAGAATTTATATCAGCATCTTTCCACCCAAACCGTTTTAATGTATTCTTAATTTTCTCAAAAATAACTGGATGTATAGTGTTTTTTGAAATGAAGGAAGTTACTTCCTCTGGTGTATAGTAAGCACCTAATTCTTTTCTTTTATCGTTTTCATCTTCCCCAGTGAGATAATTTATAGTCTTCTCGAAAACATTTCCTAAAATATCAGGATTAAGAGACTTCTCACCTTCAACATCACCGTTAAGTGTAAAAGAATATTTTTCTAATAAATCCTTAATTATTACTTCAATAATTTCATTATCAACATCAGATTCTCTTTCTTGAGGTATAATTTCTCTGAATAATCCGCCGTTAAGATATGGTATTTTTTTAAAAAATATGATATTATTAACATTTGATTTACGTCTTTCCGGTGGCGTATTGAACACATCATAAAACAGCGGCTGTAGATAGGTTTTATAAAATGTCGC
This sequence comes from Candidatus Methanoperedens sp., assembly GCA_027460605.1. GTDB lineage: Archaea > Halobacteriota > Methanosarcinia > Methanosarcinales > Methanoperedenaceae > Methanoperedens. The sequence goes on along the minus strand of JAPZAN010000071.1, from coordinate 9,958 downwards.
GGGTATTTTAACATTACCATATTCTTTAAGTAATCTCTGCAATAAATTGCGTTCTACAAGACCCTTATCCTCAAGAAATTTTATAAAAATTAAACGGCTCATTAAAGAACTTGTTGCTGGACTTGCTGGACTGATAGCATCAAATAAACAATAAATATGTTTTCCGTTTCTTTTATCAAATCCGAAAACATATTTTATGTAGTCCTCGTAGAACTGCTTGGTGACTTCCTCTTTACTTTCTTCAAGGATAGCTACCTTCTCTATTGCAGTGGATAGAATATGTTTATGGCTAAAACCAAAATAAAAATCATTTAATATTTCTTTAAGCTCAGTTATGTTACCCTACCCCCCTTTAAAAATTCTTGGAAAAATCCTTTCAACTCGATTACAAGCAGCCTTTTCGGTTTATAGTCTTCAGGGTCATATTTTATCAAAATCCATGTAAAACCATTCGTTGCAATACCATAATCCGCTTTAAAAGACCTTTTTTCAAGCCATCCACACACTTGGTAAAAGCCACTTCCTTTTATATTTAAATCTTTATTGAGGGGTTCAGCCTCAACCAATACTTTCTCATTTCCAACAATTAAAGTATAATCTGCTTCCTTACGCTCTATTGGTGAGTCGGATGCGGTTTCACGATGTAGCTCTTCTTCTTTAAAGCCTAAGAATTCAAACAATGGTTTTATTACAATTTCTTTTGTAAGATCTTCAGGTGCCTTTTTTAGAGTTGTATCCTTTCGTTCCAGTACCTTACCATTTATAATTTGCTCAAACAGTAGTTTATTATTAATTTCTTGATATAATGCGCTGTAGATACTCTTTATTACTTCGTAAAATTCGGAGTTCTTATCATGTGGAAGTTCACCCAATTTTTCTATAAATTTTGTTTGAGGCATGAATAGACTCACATTCAATCGATTTCCAGAATACTGAGTAAAACCCGAACTTCTTGGCTCCTTTCCATGTCCCTCAAGTCTGCATGTTCTACAGGCAATTAATTTACCTCTTTTGACAGGGTTACCTTTAATATTTAATTAATAACTGTTTATATATATTCAATAATATCCGTTTTGGCTTCACACAACTATAAATAAAGGTGTGAAGAAGTGAACATTTCTTGTATCTCCAAAAAAGGCTAAAAACTGAAAGTATTTTTGTCTTAGAAGACTGAATAAAACATTGTTCTGTTCCTACCAAAGACCAAAACACAAATGTGTTTTATCTACTTCACGCACACCACGCTAATGCCTTCCAAATTCATTCGGGGGTCGGTTACTAGGACAAAAACTATACCAACGACTAAGCGATAGAAACCTCACGTACCGACGCTGATACCCTGTAATTCAAGTTGCGCCAATTTTAAACCAACCTCAACTTACCCGTGATTTTATCCAATTCGCTCACTTCAGCAGGCCCGATTCCCAGCACTGTAATCGTTCCTGGCGGCACCTCGGTAAGTCCGGCATCGGTTATCAACATGGAAGGCAAACCCTGCCTTCTTGCAAGTTCCTTCAATTCAAAAAGGTCTTTCAATCCTGGAACTCTCAATACCACTTTCTTCTGCCCGCCCTCTTTCCACGCTTCACGGGCCTCCTTTCGTGCACATTCATACGAAGAGAGTGCTGCATGCGCCACCTGGACTGCAAGCTTCCCTTTTGACAATTTCAGGTCATCACGCACAATGATGCATTGTTTGTACTCTGTCATCGGTCGGCAGCCCTTTCACTTAACAAGCATCCCTTTCTCGTCAAACTTCAACGTGTCTTTTCGCTCAAACCATTCTTTTCCAAGCTGGATGGATTCTTCCCTGTTAAAATCCCCGACTGCAATAATTTCACTATTGGTAACAACGGCTTCAAATGGAATAGACATGAACGCTTCCGGATTTTTTACGATAAATCCTGTTCCGGTAACTGCAATGCTTTCACCAATATCTATACCGTTTTGTTTGACAAATTTGCCCGTATATCCAATGGCCCTGGATTTATTATCCTCTTTTTCCGAAGCCCCTGTATTTTTCTTTAGAAAATTAGAGATTTTATTGATGATTGACATGAATATCATTTATTGTTCATTCTAAAATATATACTATTTCAATAAAGTAAAGTTAATAATCATTCATGAGTTCCCGGAATAGTCCCGAGCGCTTCATCGATTTCCTCTGCCAGTTTAAACGGTATTCCAACTACAAGCTCATCATCGCCGTATTTACTGTGCTTCCTCGAACCCTTACACCCGAGCGATATCCCGAGCTTCCCCTGCAACGGGTAAGTTGTACAGTCGCTGCATATCGATGCTATCCCGCCTGTCCTGAATTCAACCGGTTTCCCGCTGTGGTAAGCATGCGCCTGGACAATACGCATTGCACGCTCAGGTTTCAGGAAAAGGAGGAGGATATCAAAATCCCCGCCTGAATAAGGGCCAATCCTTATTGATTTTCCTTTTTTCGTGAGCCTGTAAAGAATGGCAACTGCGTTCTTTGCCGCATTTTTATCCCGGTATCTCCTTGAATTATAATAATAATCAAGGGGTGTGATTTCCGTATTGCCAAGCACGTACTCTCCTACTTTGCAGCCCTGGTTTTTTATGAGGAAAGATTCGCCGAACCTGGCTTTCTGGACAAGCTCACAATACAGCTCGTGCGTTTGTTCGCCCTCTTCATCGGTGAAAAGCACGCTTACCGGCTTGCCTTTATCCATTAACGAAGGAATGCGGCGCAGCATGGGTGTCAATGGGCTAAGGTTGTTATCCCATCGACATACCCGGTTTTACGAGCAGTCACGCTTATGGTTCCCGCAGCCGCCGCATTGAGCTGCAATGTCGCCTGGCCATTTGAATTTGTAATCCCGTCCGCGGTAATGCCTCCGCCCGACACGCTCACGGTTGCACCGCTAACGGCAGAACCGCCGCTTGTTACCGTAAAGGTCACATACGCAGCTATGCCGTTGGTGATATTTGAAGGACTTGCACTCACGCCGAGAGTTGGCTGCCCGGTAGCTGTAAGCGTGGTGCTCGTACCTGAGAATCCATTTTTTGTCGCAGATGCGGTTATCGTGCCAGAGCCAGTCGAATTGACCTGCAATATGACCTGACCGTTCTGGTTCGTGATTCCGCTTCCGCTTGCTGCTCCTGTAAGAGTGACTGTAGATTCGCTTACCACGTTACTCCCGCTCGTTACCGTGAACATAACATAGGTTGGGATTCCCGCTGTAACAGATGCCGGGCTTGCAGCAAGCGATAATGATTGGGTGCCTGTCGAAGTTATTGCGACCGAGCCGCCAGCATAACCTGCTTTACTTGCAGAGGCCGTTATTGTGCCTGTCGAGCCCGGCGTGAAGGATATAATAGCTTTTCCGTCCTGGTTAGTTATCGCGCCCCCTGACGCTGCACCGCTTAAAGTAACCACGGCGTCATTCACAGCCGAGCCGCCTGCTGTAACCGTTAAGGTAACAAAAACAGGGACATTGACCGTGACCGAACTGTGGCTTGAAGAGACACCCAATGTTTGCTGGCTTGCGGATGTTATAGTTGTTGAACCGTCAGCATATCCTGTTTTTTTGGCAATTGCATTGATTGCGCCTGTATTTGGGGGATTCAATTGCAGAATTATCTGGCCGTTGGAATTTGTAACTCCGTCCATGGCAATGCCGGCTCCGGAAATACCCAAAGCTGCACCTTCAACCGGTTTTCCGACACTGGTCACCGAAAATGTGACAAAAGAAGCAGTGCCTGAGGTTATTGAGCCAGAAGTTGCGCTGATAATAAGACCCGGTGTAGCCATAAGAGTCAAAGTCGCATTCTTGTAACCTGTTTTTTCTGCAGTGACATTGATGGTTCCGTTTGTGGTGGCATTTATTGAAAGTTCAAGCCTGCCGTTTGTATCCGTGGTTCCTCGCCCTGATCCAGCGCCATCAAGTGTTATATTGGCATTGCCGATAGCTTCGCCGTTGTTGAAAGTGATAAAGGTGACATTGGAAATCTTTCCCACAGCCACGTTGCCGGGAATACCAATGATATACATCCGGGAAGTATCCGTCCAGCCATTGACAAACCTGTCAAGACCAAATCCGGCAATTATTCCTCCGACCAATACAATTAAAACAATATATTTCGTTTTCCTGTCATCATCGTATCCTCTAATATCCATCCCTCCGGGAATTATATTTTAAATGCAATGAGGATACATATAAAGATTCCCGGCAGGCTTTCCATTAAATCTATATATATAGAAAAGAATAATTTGTTATTAAGATTCCGAGGTGGATTAATGGATATAAAACATATTTCCCTTGCCGGCGTTATGACCCTGTCTTCGATAGTATTGACCTATAAATGGCTTACGCGTCTTGGCAATTCGGACCCGGTTATCATCATTTCCGCTATGCTTTTGATTGGTTCACTTGCGGTCATGATACTATTGATTGACCAGAGGCTTCGGGGCATTGAAGAAACGCTTGATGCAAAAGAGCGTTCTATCAGGATAAATATCAAAGGCGTTGAAGAGCATCTTGATAAAAAGATGGATACCATTGCTCAAAACACCAGTAATACCATCGGTGAATTTTCTAAGAGGATATATCGCTAAGGGCATCCTTTATTATAGAAATTATTTGTTCTATTACTTTTGCGGCTTCACCGGTGTCCTTTATTTTCCGTATATCCACGCGCCCGCTTTGATACAGCATCACGCTTCTCCCTTCCAGTTCAAAACGCGCAACTCCAAGTCTCACCGAGCATTTTAGCTCCTTTGCGCCGGTTTCCCTTAGAATATCACACAATTTCCCGATATTCACCTTTTTCCCGAGATGACATTCAGCAATATATCGGGTGGGGTCGTCAACGCATGGTCGGGATAGCCTGATTTCCATGAAGGATATAATAGTCAAAAGGAATATAATAATTATATGACTTCTTGAATGGTTTTGGTGCAAAACAGCCCGTTGAAGTCACTACGATGGATGATAAAAAAAGAAAGACTCTACTTTCGTAAAGCCTTGTTTATTGGTTTCAGGGGCCTTTACTCATCCAGAATTGCTTCTGCCGTCTCACGATAAGCATTCATCACATAAGGAATGCCTGAAATCTTTGAAGCTTCTTCGGTAAGAGACATGACATCCTGGCGCCCGATAGTCGAAATATTGAACCTTCGGGAACCTGCCATCAATTGCTGCAAGCCTGTCCTGAACTTCTGGGCATAGGTGTAAATGCCTACGGCTCCCAGTGGGAGATTCTTCATGTCATCGCCGAATTTCTGGGCAAGCTCCTCATAGCATACGAATATCTCCTCAGGTCTGCTTCCGAACTCGGAAACTGTCTTTGGCAGATCGCCATCTTTTATCCAGTTGCCGATATTCTTACCCACGAACCCGGGTATCATCAATGCTCTTCCCATGCATACTGCCTTGAAGTACGGCGAACCCATTGCCAGCGCCTTGTACACGCCGTCCTCGCTTGAGAACCCGCCTGCCATTGCAAGGTCTGGTACTCTCATGCCCTTCTTGCTCAATTTTTCAGCGAATTCATACATCAGCGACTGGAGGTAGAATGTCGGGATTCCCCATTCTTCCATCATAGGCCAGGGGCTCATGCCCGTTCCACCCGGTGCACCGTCTATTGTGAGCAGGTCGATCTTTGCTTCAGAGCAATATTTTATTGCCATTGCAGCTTCAACCATGGAATAAGCGCCTGTTTTAAGCGTCACGCGTTTGAAACCCAGGTCACGAAGGCGGTCAACCTCTTCAAGGAACCCTTCTTTAGTGACAAAACCGAGTCTTGAGTGCCGCTCAAATTCCTTTATAGCTCCTTCCTTGTATGCAACCTTTATCGCAGGGTCTGTTGGATCGGGTGTAACGATGTATCCTCGTTTCTTAAGTTCAACCGCTCGCTCTATGCTGTTGACTTTAATTTCACCGCCGATGCATTTTGCGCCCTGTCCCCATTTGAGCTCGATTGTGTCGAGGTCATGTTTCGATGATACATATTCGGCAACGCCGAGCCTTGTATCTTCCACGTTCATCTGTACAAGGATTTCACCAAAACCTTCATGATATTTCTTGTAAGTGGTTATCCTGCGGTCCATTTCGGGTGAACTCTTAATCTTCTTGTTGCTGTCAAGCACAAGTCCGGGGTCGATGCCGCACACGTTCTCACCGCATACGAGAGTGATGCCAGAAATTGCCGCGCCTGCTGCGAAGTGTTCCCAGTTCTTTCGTGCGATTTCGGTGGAGCCGAGCGCGCCTGTGAAAATGGGCACTTTCATGCGTACTTTCTTATCCCAGCCGTATTCGGTCTCTGTGTTCACTCTCGGGAATATTGCAGTATCAGGATTGGGCTCTTCTCCTTCCGGTAATCCCCATGCTCCAACTGCGTAGCCCTGTATGTTCAAGTGGGAGTAATCCACCGGGTAGTTCTTGTCTGCGCCTGCGGTTATGTTTCCGAAGGGTCCGGGATAAATCACTTCACGTCCCCTGAATGAGGATTTGAAGATTTCGCAGTTGCCGCGGCAACCGTCTATACACCGGGTGCATATCCCTGACATCGGGGACACGCTTTTTGAGCGATTAAAGGTCTGCGTCGCTTCATTCGCGTTTGGTTGTCTAAGATTCATATTTCCTCCAAGTTGGGTTTTTGAAGAAGACAGTGTCTATTTTTTCACGGTTCTTCTCCTACATTGTAACAGTTTTTTCGCGTTCTCTCAAAAACGCTCGGAAGCGGAAGGGCGTTTCCCTTATTTAAATCTTGCGAGATGAAATTTGAGTATGGTATTTTGGCGCATGCACCATTCACTTCAGTGCGAGACCGGCTTCAGAATACAAAGAGGTATATGATAACAAAGCGAAGTGATTATTATGAAATTCAAGAGATATGAAGCAAAAGATGAGGATGAGCTTCTTGGGCTTATTGATGGGGATCCGGATAAATTAAAAGGCTGGGAAGGTCCGATAGAGGCGCATCTGAGGTCTGTCCGCTATCCTCCGAAGAGGTCTAAAGGTAAGGTTCGAGTGGTAAATAAGTGAATTTTCTTTTTCAAAAACCATATCTTTAATAAGTTAAATGAAGTAAAAAGAGCTACTGTGTAAATTATATACCCATTAGCCATTCACAATTATATGTCCACCCCACTCCTCACCAAAGTCACCCTCGCAAAAAGCGCCTCCATCCCCTTAGCCAGCGTGCCCGGCGCCGTAAAGGACAGAGCGCTAGCAGCGATGGCGCAGGCTCTGGATTCAAACAGGGAAAAGCTCATCTCAGCCAACAAGAAAGACATTGCAGCGGCAGAAAAACTCGTAGAAACGGGCAAGCTCTCAAAAGCCCTTGTAAAAAGGCTGAAAGTTGATAATATAAAAATAGACGAGATGATTGCAGGTATCAAAGACGTCATCAAATTCGAAGACCCGGTAGGAAAGACACTTTCCGCACTCGAACTTGACAGCGGTCTTGAGCTTTTTCAGGTAAGCTGTCCCATAGGATTAATCGGCGTCATTTTCGAATCCCGCCCCGACGTTGTGCCGCAGATAATGGCGCTCTGCCTGAAAAGCGGCAATGCCACCATCTTCAAAGGCGGAAGCGAGGCAGCGCACTCCAACAGGACTATCTTCGATGTGCTCGTGAACGCCATCGAGGGCACGGAAGGCATGCCGCATGGCGCCTTTGCGCTCATGGAGACACGGGAAGAAGTAAACGAGATGCTGAAACTTGATGATTACATAAACCTCATCATTCCGAGAGGCTCAAACGAGTTCGTGAAATACATCCAGGACAACACGCGGATTCCTGTGCTTGGTCATTCAGCGGGCATCTGCCATGTGTACGTGGACAGTGACGCGGACATAAAGAAGGCACTCGATGTATGTTATGATGCCAAAGTCCAGTACCCCGCAGTCTGCAATGCCATGGAAACTTTGCTTGTGCACAGGGATATTGCGGAAAAATTCCTGCCTGAGATGGGAAAAAGATACAACGAGGCTGGCGTGGAACTTCGGTGCGATAAGCGCTCATTCAGGTTATTAAAAAATATGGGTTTCTTAAAAGCCCTGCTTCATGCCACAGAAGAAGACTGGAGAACCGAGTACAATGACCTTATCCTCTCCATAAAAATCGTGGATTCGCTGGATGAGGCTATAGACCATATCAACAAATACGGTTCCCACCATACGGATGCCATTGTGACCGAAGATAAAAGCAATGCCGGCAGGTTCATCGACCTTGTGGATTCATCAAGCGTGATGTGGAATGCATCCACGCGCTTTGCAGACGGGTTCCGTTACGGTAAGGGCGCCGAAGTGGGCATCAGCACCAATAAAATCCATGCCCGCGGCCCGGTCGGGATGGAAGGGCTTTTGATTTACAAATATGTGCTTATGGGAAAAGGGCATAAAGTGGCTGATTATGTCGGAAAGAACGCAAGGAAATATACGCATAAAAAGCTAAATGCAAGCCTTGCTGGCAGAATGGGTAAGGGATGAAATGACCATTGACAGGAAAGAGCTTTTTAAGGATGTCAAAAGGATTGTCCTGAAAATAGGGACATCGTCCCTTTCCAGCGAGGATGGAAGTTTTAATAGGCAATTGACAGAAGATATAGCAGCGCAGGTTGCAGGACTGAGGGAAGCCGGGAAAACCGTAATAATAGTAAGCTCAGGTGCAATCGGGATAGGGTGCGGGGAGCTGAAAATGAAAGAGCGCCCCAGGGAAATCCCGCTTCGGCAGGCAGCCGCCGCCGTCGGGCAAAATATCCTGATGCAGGAATGGATGGCGGCATTTAATAAGCATGACCTGATTTTATCCGATATCGACGGGCTTTATGACAAGAATCCCAAGAAAAATGAGGATGCAAAGCTCATAAGCACCATAGAAAAAATCACGCCTGAAATTGAGAGCTACGGCGGAAGCCCGACCAGCATGAAAGGTGTGGGCGGTATGAGGACAAAAATTGAGGCTGCCAAGATAACATCCATTGCAGGCTGTCACATGGTTATAGCAAACAGTGCAATTCAGGATGTGGTTATGAAAATCATGGACGGTGAGGACATCGGGACGCTGTTCCTTGCACGTGACGGGAAATACAAGAACAGGACGCGCTGGATAATCCTTTCAAAGACAAGCGGTAAGCTCATTGTTGATAAAGGCGCCAGAGAGGCTGTCAGGAAAAAAAGAGGGCTTTTACCTTCCGGGATTATCGGGGTTGACGGTGTATTCGAGAGGGGGGATATCATCGAGATAGAGAGTGAAGGCACGGTATTTGCAAAAGGCATCACGGATTATTCTTCATCCGAGCTCAATAAAATCAAGGGGAAGCACTCTGATATGATAGAGAAAATATTGGGGGTCAGGAATTATGATGAAGTGGTCAGGAAGAGCAACATTGGGTTGTTTTAACCTGCCAGCAATAAGCTTTTAAGAATGCCTGACGAATACAAGATAAATATGAGACGCATGTATCACCAGTTCCCAACAAACCCCGAATTTGTAAGAAAATATAATTTCAAGGAAAACCTGCCCTATATTGTCAAAACAATGGCAGGAATGGACGGACAATCCGGAGAATTTATCACTGACGGCCCGGACCGGAAAGGCCGCCCGATAAAAGCCAAAAGGAGCATAAACATCGAAATCACAGATAAGAGCGTTGATTTCCATCCTCTCAACAACAGCTCGCTTGAGTCCGTGCTTAAAGATGTAAAAAATGAAGGGATAATTGATTTCAAAGTGACCCTTCATTATTCTTTTCTCGATGATAAGTTCGACCGCATCCCCTTCAAGGGTGATTCGTATCTTGTCAGGACAGACCTTGAAAATAGCGTACTTACCTTAAAGGTGCACAATATCGATGGTCTCGGCAGGACCGAAAGTGAAAGGATAGCAGATACTATTGTGGAAGAAATAGTAAAAAATGCGCCAAATGTTTGATGAACCCGTCTAAAAAGGAGTGATTAGCAATGGGTTCATCAAAGTC
>JAPZAN010000070.1 GCA_027460605.1 Candidatus Methanoperedens sp. | reverse complement strand
ACCATGAAGAAGAGGTAAATTTGCATATCAAAGAAATTGAGCTTCAAAATTTCAAATCATTCGGAAAAAAAGTAAAAATACCTTTCTTCGACGACTTCACTACCATATCCGGTCCAAACGGAAGCGGAAAATCCAACATTATCGACGGTATTCTTTTCGCGCTCGGCTTATCTAATTCAAGGGTTATGAGGGCTGAGAAACTGACCGACCTCATTTATAACGGGGATACGCGCCCGAGGGATTTTGCCCAGGTAAGTATTCACTTTGACAATAAAGACCGCGAGATGCCTGTCGATTCTGACGAAGTTGTAATCACGCGTAAAGTGAGGCAGACCGAATCCGGTTAATTATTGATGAGATTGCCGGTGTCGCAGAGTTCGATGATAAAAAAGAACAGGCTCTCAACGAACTGGAAATTGTCCGGGAGCGTATAGAAAGGGTGGATATTATCCTTGCAGAAGTTGATGACCAGCTTGCAAAACTCAGGCAGGAACGCGACCAGGCTTTGAAATACCAGTCGCTTCGGGATGAGAAACGAAAATATGAAGGATATATCCTTCTTGCCAAACTCAATGATGCAAAGAACGAGCTTGATAAGCTCGCCAATGAACTTAACGATAAGGAAGCTAAAAAAGAAGATTTCACAAAACAGCTTGAGATTCGAAAAGAGGAACTGCGCGGCATCGAAGGTAAGCTTTCAGATTTAAACGCTTTAATTATCAAGAAAGGCGAAAGTGAACAGATAGCGCTTAAGAAAGAGATAGAATCGATAAGAGGGGAGATTTCCCGAAGCACCGGCACAATCGAGCTTGCCGAGAACGAAATAAATGACATCGAGTCCATGAAAAGAAAAGCGTTTCTTGAGATAGATGATGTCCAGGGCAAAGTGGTGGGATTTAATGAGAAATTAAATGAAGAAACCCTCAGGAAAGATACCATTTCCAATGAGATTGGCGATAAAAACACTCAACTTCTGGTCGTAAAGAGCAAGATTGCAGAAGTGGACGCCAAATTTTCCAAAACCCGGGATAAGCTCACAGAAGCCAAACTTGCACTTGAAACCCTGAAAAATGAAAAGAATGAACTCATGCGTGAGGAAGACCGCCTGCTTGATGCGATACGCCGCAAATCCTCGGAGGCGCGGGACAGGGAGCTTGAGATAGAGGATGCGACATCTAAGATGAAATCCGCGGATTTCGATGCCGGTAATGCAAAGTCGGGGATAGAAGAAACCAATGCCAAAAAACAGGAACTTGTAAAAGACACGTTTGACCTTGAGAAAAACAGGGTCCAGATAAAAAGCGTGATATCCGATATTGAGAATTCCCTGCGGCTATTCCAGCAGGAATACGCCAGGTCTGAGGCAAGGTTAAAAGCTGCGGCTGAAATCAATTACAGCGAGCCCGTCGAATCGATCCTCCGCGCAAAGAAAAACAAAGAGCTTCCGGGCATTTACGGCACCATTGCAGAACTCGGGAAGGTGGATAAAAAATATTCAGTGGCGCTTGAGATAGCCGCCGGGGCAAGGATGCAGTCGGTTGTGGTGGATAATGATGAGGATGCGGCAAGGGCGATAAATTATCTCAAAGAAAAGCGCCTTGGCAGGGTCACGTTTTTACCGCTTAATAAATTGGAAGCCGGGCAAAAACTTTCAAAGACTGAAAAAGAGGGCATCATAGACTATGCGCTCAATCTTGTTAATTATGAATCAAAATTTGGACCGGCTTTCTGGTACGTTTTCCGGGATACCATTGTTTCTGACAGCCTGACAACCGCAAGGCGGCTCATGGGCGGGAAGCGGCTTGTGACGCTTGACGGGGAATTAATCGAAAAAGCAGGGGCAATGACCGGAGGCACGATAAAATCAAAACTGTCGTTTGCTTCGGGCGAAGAGGAAAATATCAAAAAAATTGCCGAGCAGATTTCAGAATATGAAGGCAGGCGTAAAGCTGCGGTCAATAAATTCGAAAAGTTCGATGAACAGCTTTCACGGATAAAAACGGAAGCCGCAGGTTTTGATAATGAGATATCAAAACTTGAAATGCAGCTGGCCGAAATCAAGGGCCGCGGGTCGCGTTTTGCCGAAGTGCTGGAAACAAGGAATAAAGAACTTAAGGAAATAGAAGCTGCACGCATCCAGATAAAGAAGGACATGGATAATGTCGAAGAGAATAAGCGGGAAAAAGACGCTGCGATCAATACGCTGCTGGAAGAGATTGGTAAAATAGAGGAATTATTGAAAGATTCACAGGTGCCTGAGCTTAACAGCAAAGCCTCAGGGATTGAAGAGGAAATACAGAGGCTTGAGGGGAGGCTTCGGGATATTGAAGCCGGGATTAATGCAGTTACGCTTGAACGCAAATATGCAGAGGCTAAAATAGACGAGACCAAAGAGCGGCTTGTTGAACTTGATAAAAAGAAAAACGAGCACCGGGGAAGGATAAACGGCTTAAGGGAACAGATTAAGGCTCTTGAATCCGAGCTGAATGTCAAGAACGCAAGGGAAAAAGAACTGGGCGGGGAACTGCTTGAACTCCAGAAAAGAAGGGAAACGGTGCAAAAAGAGCATGTAGCTTTAAGGGAGAGGCTTCTGGATGTCGAGAGAATGCAAAACGACATGGAGCGGAATCTGCTTGCACTTTATTCTACAAAAGATGCGCTGACCGAGCAGATAATCAAACTTGATAATGAAATCGCAGAGCTTGGAATAACCCGGGAAGAAGAAGTGCCATCCTCTGAGTCCATAGCCTCGCGCATCGCAGCGCTTACCCGCGCAATGGAGAAACTTGAACCTGTCAACATGAGGGCGATAGATGAATACAACGAGGTGGAAGACAGGCAGAATGACCTGAAATCGCGGCGCGATATCCTTTTCCATGAAAGAGAGGAGCTGCTGCTTCGTATCAAGAAATATGAGGAACTGAAAAAAGAAGCGTTCATGGAAACATTCAATGGCGTTAACGAACAATTCAAACAGGTTTTCGCGGAGTTATCAGACGGCACAGGCTCGATTTACCTTGAGAACCCCGACGAGCCGTTCACAGGCGGGATGACCATAAAAGCCCAGCCGTCGGAGAAGACCTTGCAGCGGCTTGAAGCAATGTCGGGCGGGGAGAAAAGCCTGACCGCCTTATCGCTACTCTTCGCTATCCAGCAGTACAGGCCTGCGCCGTTCTATGCATTTGATGAGATTGATATGTTCCTTGACGGCGTGAATGCTGAAAAAGTGGCAAAACGCCTCCAGAAATCCGCTGCCAATGCACAGTTTATTGTTGTCTCGCTGCGGAAACCCATGATTGAGGCTGCAAAACGGACTCTGGGAGTTGCCATGCAGGAAAATAATATTTCGAGTATTACAGGGATAAAGTTGAATTAGGCATCTCTTTTTTTCAGTTTTTTCAATATATTATTCCACTCATAGAAGAATAGTACCAATCCCAAAAGTGCTATCAGTTCAAACATTTCATAAGTTGTATAATCCGGCGCATCTTTCTCAAGACCTTCAAAAAATTCATGGATAAGCATGAAAAGTCCTGCAATGAAAATGAATATGCTGCTTCTGAAAAAACTCTCATGTTGTGCAATAATATCGCCGGGACTCGCCCCGTCCTTTTTTAAGAATTTCCATGTCAGAGCTATTTGAATACCAAGATAAATCATTACCAGGGAAAGTATTGTGATAAGCCCTTCAATAATTTTATATAAGGTATAATCATCAATTACACCTCCAAGCAATCTATCCATGAGGAATGGTTAAGTTTTATTCGTTTATAATAATTTCGCTGCCTGTTTCTCTATCCATTTTACAGGAATAAACATGGATACCTGCTGACGGTATTTCTGGTATTCGTCCCCGAAAATGGAAACAAGTCTTCTTTCCTCGATGTACGCCCCTATTATCAGGTAAATAAAAACAAGCAGCTCTGCGATTAAATCAAGCTGTGTCATCTCCATTTTTGTAATCAGGAGGAGCATACCCGATGCATAAAGCGGGTGGCGGACTATCCCGTAGGCGCCGTTTGTTATCAGGATGCTTTTTTCATGTGTTTGTTTTAGTCCTGTGAAACCGAGGATATCGGTCTGGTATGAGGCATACGCAAATATTCCCAGGGCAAGAACCCTGACCGTGATAATTAAAGGATATGCCCAGTGGGGAATGCTATAAACAGGCGGGGTCGAATCGGAATATTCTAACCATACAAGGAAAGCGGGAGCAAATGCGGGAATGCTGATGAGCGTGTATATAATCCTGTAGAACCGAAACCTTTCCCCGAGAAGCCTTTGGGCTTTGTTTTTGATATATTCGGAGGCAAGAGCGCTGTGGATTATGGCGAAAATCAGGAAATACAATATAAAGTTTAAAATGACGTTCATTTTGCACTCATTTACACTCTTTTATCTTGTTATGGTAGTTTTATGACTAAAGATTATATATCTTATCGGATAAGTATTACAAGGAGGTTAAATCATGGGCGTAGAAAAAGCTGGCGAGAAGTACAGGTGTAATATTTGCGGGAATGAGGTAGTTGTAACCAAAGTTCTGGAAACAATACTGGCAGTATTCCTTGTTTTTGCCTCCAAAAACGTTTGTCCCGAAATCCTCCGGCTTTTTCATGGGCATGCCGCAGCTCTTGCATGAACGTACGGCTTGCCGCTTAAATGAAGTATCCCACTCCACCATATTATTTCACCCCAGCATGGAATCGAATTTCGGATCGATTGTCCAGTCGATTGTCTTGAAAAATGCCTCTATATAATCTGCTTTTTTAAGCCCGTAATCAACCATATAGGCATGTTCGAAGACGTCCATGACCAGCATGGGGCTGGCGCCGCAAAGATGACCCGCATCATGCTCATTTATCCAGGTATTAAAGAGCCGTTCGTCATGAAAGTCATAATATAATATAACCCAGCCGATGCCGCGCATGGCTCCGGTCGCCCTGAAATCCTTTTCCCAGTTTTCATATGACCCAAAATCAGCGACAATTTTCTTGTATAAATTCGTATTCTTATCGATTGGTTTCCCGCCTTTTACCATATTCCCGAAATAGAATTCATGCAATCTCATGCCGTTCCACTCCCACCCGAATCTGCGCCTGAGTTCTGCATATTCAGGAGTTGCGGTCTTCCCTTCTTTTGCCATCGCGCCAAGCGCATCCGCAACTTTATTCGTATTTGTCACGTAGCCCTGGTATAACGTAAAATGGTTTTTCAACAGCGTATCGCTGAGCCCTTTCGTTCCCAACAGGCTCTCGAAATTCTTTGCTTCGTATGCCATAATAATCACACCCTATAACTACATTCAACCTTTTCATATTTAATAATATTGCAGTTTGAAGTTTGAAGAGTCAAAAGACTTTATATCCCTCCCGATACGATGTTTATTCATGGACATCGTCTCTCTCCGGGGAAGAGTAGAAAGCCTCATCCATGCACATTCGCAAGGCTATGTCCCGGATATCCTGAAATCCGGCTTTTCATGCGCGCGCTGCGGCTGGTGCTGCCGTGAGAATTTCAGCATCAGGATTACGAAGGATATTTTGCGTCCCTCTAATGCGATTTCGATTTTTCCCGATGACGTCAGGCGCATAATGAAAGGAACAGGAATGAAGTGGGATGATGTGGTGCAGCCAGATATTTATTCATGCTTATCCGACGGTGATAGCATATATGCAATCGGGTGGATACTGCGGAGAAATGATGCCGGAGAGTGCATTTTTTACAGTGGTGGCGCTTGCACGGTATACGAATTTCGTCCCATGATTTGCAGGTGTTATCCTTTTTTTATGGGCGAGCGGGGCGTGGAAGTGATGCACTGCGAGGGGCTGGGGAATAGAATAGTGAAGGAGAGAGCCGTGGAGATGGCGGTGATGCTGAAACGGTATGAGATGAAGAAGCTTCGGAGTTATATCAGCATCATGGCGCAGCTTGGGGATAAGCTGAGTTTCGCTAACTTGCGGATGCTGCCGCGCGGATATGAGGGAGATGTTTTTGTGTGTGATGGGGAGGCTGTGCATGTACGGCGATTATAGAAAGTTCCTGTGCTTCATGTAAATAATTACAATTACGTCCTTCTAAGCTGGATATGGATGCGAAATCGGGCAATCCTTATATTTATCCATCGCATCTGTGGTGCTGGAGAATTATCGAATGACCACTACCTGCTCGGCCCCGGGCAAGATATACCTTTTTGGCGAGCATGCCGTGGTATATGGCGAGCCGGCTATCGCATGCGCAGTCGAGCTTCGAACCCGCGTTCTCGCAAAGAAATCCAATGAGATAACCATCTCCTCTGATATCGGTACAACAAAACTTGATTTTGATATTCATCCTTATGTCTCCTCAGCCATACGGAAACTGGGCTCTCCCAGCGTCTTTATAGAAATATCCTCGGAAATCCCCGTAGGCTCGGGACTCGGCTCATCCGCAGCCGTCACCATAGCAACGCTATCCGCCATCAATATCGAATTCGGGTTCGGATATGAAAAAGAAGAACTTGCAAAAATGGGACATGAAATAGAAAAGGAAGTGCAGGGAGCGGCAAGCCCAACCGATACATTTGTCTCGACATTTGGCGGGGTGGTGGAGATACCTTCGCGAAAGAAACTTGAACTCCTTGACTGCGGCATAGTAATCGGCAACACGAATAAAGGCGCATCCCCCAAGAAAACAGCAAAACTCGTGCAGCAGGTCGCCCGGCTCAGGGAAGAACATCCCGATATCATAAACCCGATAATCAAAACAATCGGTTCCTTTGCAGGACAGGGTGAACTCATGGTTTCCCAGAAAAATTATGCTTCGCTTGGCAAACTCATGAACGTGAATCACGGGCTGCTTGATGCCCTTGGCGTGAGCACAATGGAATTATCAGCCCTTGTTTATGCTGCAAGGAACGCTGGGGCGTATGGGGCAAAACTCACAGGCGCAGGCGGCGGCGGCTGTATGGTTGCCCTTTCGGATTCACCCCGTGAAGTGGCAGAAGCCATAGAAAAAGCAGGCGGGAAAGCAATAATTACCAGGGCTACTCCTGAGGGGGTAATTCAGGAATGAGCCTTGTGATTTTAAAGATAGGGGGAAGCGTGATAACGGACAAGGGTTCAGTATCAAGCGCCAGGAAAGATGAAATCGACAGGATATCAGAGGAGGTTGCCTCGTTTAGCCGAGATTCAGGTTCAAACCTGATACTCGTCCACGGGGCAGGGTCTTTCGGTCATCCGCAGGCTATGAAATACAAACTTGACGAAAGATTCGATGCAGAAGGCGTGTATTTGACACACGTTTCGGTCAAAACACTGAATTCGATGGTAGTGGAGTCATTGAATCGTGCGGGCGCCCATGCGCTGCCTGTTCACCCGTTAAGTTCATGCCTCCTTGAAAACGGGAAACTCATTGAATTCCAGCTCAGCCAGGTGAAATTGATGCTGGAAAGAGGGATAATACCTGTAATTCACGGTGATGTGGTAATGGACAGGATTAAAGGAGCGGCAGTCCTCTCAGGCGACAGGATAATCCCGTACATAGCACTTGCTTTAAATGCCTCAAAAATAGGAGCGGGAAGCGATGTTGACGGCGTGATGGATGCCGATGGCATTGTTATAAAAAAAATCACACCTCTTAGTTTTGCAGATATGAAGAAAAATATCAGGGGTTCAACATCAACCGACGTGACCGGCGGAATGCTCGGGAAGGTATCCGAACTCCTGGAACTTGCAGGCAAAGGGATAAGCTCGCGGATTTTCAATGCCGGAAGGAAAGGTGTCGTCTCAAGATTTTTATATGGAGAAGATGTAGGGACATTGATAACAGACAAATGAGTTATATATAAAAGTTCGAACGTAAAGGTATTAGATGACGACATCCGATAGGAAGATTGAACATTTATTATTATGCGTTGAAAAAGACGTTGAAGCGCATAGAGGTCATACAGGGCTTAGAGCGTGCGGTTTTGATGACCTTGAACTTGTTCATAACTGTCTTCCCGAAATCAACAAGAAAAACCTGAATCTTGAGACTGAGTTCCTGGGTAAGAAATTACGCTCCCCGTTCCTGATAGCATCGATGACGGGCGGGCATCCTGACACCAAATCCGTAAATGCCACCCTTGCAAGCGCGGCTGAGGAGCTTGGCATAGGCATCGGAGTGGGCAGCCAGAGGGCAGCAATAGAAGACCCGAGCATGGAAGATTCATTCAGGATAGTCAGGGATAAAGCTCCCAATGCGTTTATCTATGGAAATGTGGGCGCAGCCCAGCTTGGCGAGTTCGGAATTGAAGGACTTGAGCGGGCTGTCGAGATGATAGGCGCAGATGCTATGGCAATTCACTTGAATTTCCTGCAGGAGGCTATACAGCCCGAAGGCAATATTGATGCATCGGGATGCCTTGCTGCAATCAAGAAAATCTGTACCGAACTTTCGGTTCCCGTAATCGTAAAAGAGACGGGAGCGGGCATAGCTCATTCCCAGGCATTGGCTATATGCGATGCGGGCGCCGCTGCCATAGACGTCGGCGGTCTTGGCGGGACAAGCTGGGCTGGAGTTGAAACATACAGGGCGCAAAAACGCGGTGATGTATTGTCGGAACATCTTGGCAAGGAATTCTGGAACTGGGGAATACCTACAGCAGTAAGCATTGTAGAATCCACTATCTCCATCCCAGTTATCGCAACGGGCGGCATCCGTTCAGGCATTGATGCTGCAAAATCCATTGCCCTGGGGGCGTCCCTCTGCGGTATTGCGCTCCCTCTTGTAGCGCCTGCTTTAAAGGGACAGAAAGATGTGGTCGATAAGCTCGCCATGATTATTGAAGAGCTCAAAGTTGCCATGTTCCTGAACGGATGCCAGAATGTTGAAGAGCTTGGTAATGCGCCTGTGGTTATTACAGGCAGGACAAGAGAGTTTTTAGAGCAGAGAGGCTTTGAAACTGCTAAATTTGCAAGAAAAAGATATAAAATGTAAATGTAAAATATAAAGAATTATTATTATGGAGTGAATCAAATGACAGAAATTGGAATTATTGCAGTCGGCGGCTATAACGAAATGGGCCGGAACATGACTGGCGTAAGGATTGATAAGGATATAATTGTACTTGACATGGGACTGCAATTGGACAGGGTGCAGATACATGAAGATGTGGAAATAGACAAGATGCACTCAATGGAACTCATCAAAATGGGGGCTATTCCTGACGACACCATCATGAACGAGGCCGGGGGAAGTGTCCGGGCTATCGTATGCACCCACGGTCACCTTGACCATATCGGGGCAATATCCAAATTGGCGCACAGGTACAAAGCGCCTATTATCGCCACCCCTTATACTGCAGAACTTGTAAAACATGAGATATCGGATGAAAAGAAATTCAGGGTTACCAATGAAGTGATTCCCCTCCGCCTTGGCGGGATATATAAATTAACGCCGGATATACAGATTGAATTTGTCCGCATACAGCACAGCATTGTGGATTCGGCATTTGCGGCAATCCATACCCCGGATGGCGTAATCCTGTATGCCAGCGATTTCAAATTGGACCGCACGCCTACACTGCAGGAAGCGCCCGACTTCCAGAGGCTCCGGAAACTCGGAAATGAGGGTGTAAAGGCGATGATTACCGAGAGTACGAACTCAGGACTCTCCGGGAAAACGCCGTCTGAACAAATAGCAAAAGACCTTGTCCGCGATGTGCTTCTCGGAACTGAAGAAACGGAATCGGGAGTTATAATCACCACATTCTCATCCCACGTGGCTCGCATTAATGCAATTATCCAGGCGGCTGAGGAGATGGACAGGATACCTGTACTTCTCGGGCGTTCAATGGAACGCTATCTTTCAATAGCCGAGAAGATGAAGTACATAAAATTCCCTGAAAATCTTGAAGTATATGGCAACAGGAACGCTGTCGAAAAAGCCTTGAAACGCATATCCCAGGAGGGAAAGAAGAGATACCTCCCCATTGTAACGGGACATCAGGGTGAACCCGATTCTATCCTGACACGGATAGCGAACGGGGAGACGCAGTTTCGGATTGAGCCCGGAGATAAAGTGATTTTTTCAGCGAACACCATACCCAGCCCGATGACGATGGCGAACAGGCATGCTCTTGAAATAAAATTGAAAATGGCAGGAGCGCGCCTTTATGAAAATGTGCATGTTTCAGGGCATGCTTCCAAGGAAGACCACTGGGAACTTTTGAGGATGGTAAACCCTGAACAGGTAATACCATCACACGGAAATATGGTAATGCATTCCCATTACGTCGAGCTTGCCGAGGATGCGGGGTACGTATTCGGAGACACGGTGCATATCATGAGAAACGGTGAGGAAATGGTTTTATGAAACTCCTAATAAGAAATTCTTTAAAACGGAGATAACCAGTTTATGATTGAAGAAATCCTCCAGAAAAAAGCCAAATTGGTGGATGAATCCATCCCCAGATTCCTTCCTATCACTCCCCCGGATGAATTGTATAAGGCCATGCGCCACCTGCTGGATGGTGGAGGAAAAAGGCTTCGCCCATCTGCATTGTTATTGGCGGCAGAAGCTGTAGGAGGCAAGCCCGAAGATGTACTTCCCGCGGCAGTGGCTGTAGAACTGGTTCATAATTTCACTTTAATCCATGATGACATTATGGATGAGGCAGACCTCCGGAGGGGGCTTACCACTGTTCATAAAAAATGGGGTGTCCCGCGGGCGATTATCGCGGGCGATGCCCTTTATTCAAAAGCTTTTGAAATCCTTTCCTGCACAAAAAGCGAGCCGCAAAGACTTGTTGAAAGTCTTGAACTCCTATCGAAAACCTGTACTGACATATGCGAAGGACAGTGGATGGATATGAATTTTGAAACACGGAAGGACGTTACCGAAGAAGAGTACATGCGCATGGTGGAGAAAAAGACCGCAGTGCTTTTCGCCACTGCCGTGAAAATGGGTGCTGTACTGTCGGGGGCTAACAGGGAAGTAGTACGTGCGCTGTGGGATTTCGGCCGGCTGACAGGAGTCGGGTTCCAGATATACGACGATGTTATTGATCTTATTACGCCTGAGGAAATACTCGGGAAAGCGCAGGGTGGGGACATTATCGAGGGTAAACGCACGCTCATTGTTATCCATGCGTTGTCAAAAGGGGTGATTATCGATGCTCTCGGGAAGAGCAACGCGACAAGGAGCGAGATATCCGCGGCGCTTACCACCCTTAAAGAATCAGGTTCGATTGATTATGCAATGAACAAGGCGCTCGGGTTTGTGGATGAGGGCAAGGCTGCGCTGTCAGTGCTTCCTGATTCCGAGGCAAAGAAGACGCTCATCGGGCTTGCGGATTATATGATTGAGCGGAAATATTAGTGGGAAAGTCTGCCACTATCACTTTTTTGGAATGTTTTGAAAAAGAGGTCTTAGAGTTGGTAGTCCTCTCTCATTTATACATAGACTACTTCCTTTAAAATACGCTCCCCTATTCTCGGTTTGAGCGCTCCTTTCATCACGAGGTCTACTTTAACACCTAAGAGGTCACTGAGGTATTCCTCGATTTCAATAAATTTTAGTAATCCAATTGCTTTCCCAAGCTCCACGAGAATGTCAATATCGCTGGCTTCTCTTTCTTCTCCTCTCACATATGAACCAAATATCCCTATCTCTCTGACTTCATACTTTTGTTTTATTTCTTCCTTATGCTGCGAAAGGATATTTTTTATTTCATCGAGTGTTTTCATATTAAAGCCTGAATTAATAGGTCTTTGCGATTAATTAAACATTGCATCGGATATCTAAAAAGGTGGTGGAATTAATACCTGAAGACTGCTCCCTTATCAGCCGAACCCACCTGCTTCTGATACCGCGCCAGATAACCTCTCGTAACCTTTGGCGCCGGCGGTTTCCAAGCTTTTCTTCTTCTCTCAAGTTCTTCCTGCGAGAGCTTGAGATTCAACACACGCTTTGGTATATCAATCTCAATAATATCGCCATCCCTCACAAGCGCAATAGCTCCGCCATCAGCAGCCTCAGGCGATACGTGACCGATGCATGGTCCTCTTGTACCTCCAGAGAACCGCCCGTCTGTTATGAGCGCAACCGAATCGATAAGTCCCATCCCGGCTATCGCAGCAGTCGGCGAGAGCATTTCCCGCATTCCCGGTCCTCCTTTTGGTCCTTCGTACCTGATAACAAGGCAGTCACCCGGTTTGATTTTCTTTGCCATTATAGCCTTCATCGCCGCCTCTTCGCCATCAAAAACACGCGCATGCCCGGAGTGCCGCTGCATATTCCGGCTTACTGCCGTCTGCTTTATTACCGAACCATCAGGAGCGAGGCTGCCTTTCAGCACAGCTATACCGCCTTCGGCATGAATCGGTGATTCAAGTGTTGCGATTATCTCCTTATTGGCGCGCGGATTTATGATTATATATTCCTTCAGGTTCTCGCCAAGGGTTTTTCCTGATACGGTCAGGGTGTCCATGTCAAGTTTCTCCTGCAGCCGCTGCTGGATTGCGGGTACTCCGCCTGCGCGTTCAAAGTCTATAAGATAGCGGTCTCCTCCGGGTCTCAGGTTTATAAGATGCGGCGTCTCTTTGCTTATTTCATCAAACCTCATAAGCGGAAGGTCAAGCCCGAATTCCTGCGCTATTGCGGGTAAATGAAGCGCGGTATTTGTGCTGCCCCCTATTGCCATGTCCACGCGTATCGCATTATCAAGCGATTCCCGTGTAACTATTTGCGTTGGTCTTATGCCTTTTTCCACAAGTTCAAGTATCTTCATGCCGGTATGCTTTGCAATCCGTGTCTTTTTGGCATCCACCGCATGCGCGGTGCCGCATCCGGGAAGGCTCAAGCCCAGCGCCTCTGTAACACATGCCATCGTATTGGCTGTAAATAATCCGGCGCATGAACCCGCCCCGCAGCACGCGCAGTCTTCAAGAATCTTCAACTCCTCATCCGAGAGTTTGTTGTTCTGGCGCGCTCCAACAGCCTCGAACAGGGAGATAACATCGCGGGGCTCGTCGCCGACGATTCCGGGCATCATGGGACCGCCTGTTACTACAATGGCGGGGATGTCCAGCCTTCCGGCAGCCATCAGGTGTCCGGGAACTATCTTGTCGCATGTGGGTATCATGACCATGCCGTCAAACTGGTGCGCTTCGACCATGAGCTCGATGCTGTCTGCTATCAATTCCCTGCTTGGCAGCGAGTTCTTCATGCCAGTATGCCCCATTGCTATGCCGTCGCATATCCCGATGGTGTTGAACTCAAATGGTACGCCGCCTGCCATGCGTATCCCGGCTTTTACGGCTTCGGCGAGCTTGTCAAGATGAATGTGCCCGGGTATTATCTCGTTCCAGGAGTTTACTACTCCTATGAAGGGAAGAGCCATTTCTTCATCGGTCAGCCCGACTGCTTTTAATAAAGACCTGTGGGGGGCGCGTTCAAGTCCTTTTTTGATATTATCGCTTCTCATGATACATGAGTGTAGAGGACGGCAATTATTTTAAATATTCCGTTTGGGTGGCTTTTGGGCGGCGGAGTGCTTTCGTGGGAGTTGAGAGGGGGGATTGTCAGCAGGTATATTGAAAGTCGGGATGGGCATCAGGTGAAAAACGATGTGTAGAGGTTTTGTCTTTAAGAATGGGATTATGGTTAGTTGTAGTTATGATTTTCTATTAAACTATTTACCGTTTTATTTCTCCAAAAGGAATGATAAAAAAGTAGTTTACCGTTGTTGTAATGTGAGACCTCATAATAAAACGGTATAATTACAGTTAAGATATGCAAAAGGCTTAATACTCTTTGTGCTATTTGTGTATCGATTATGGATATAAAAAAGATATTTAAATATTATTTTCTTATAATTATGTATCTTTTTATAGTGGTTGCTGTACTCAAAATAATCATATTGATACTTTCGCCCCCCACGCCAGACTTTAAAGATAGTATTGATTTTGGAGAAAGGGGAGCCTTATTCTTAGCTGTTATAACTGGATTGGTCTTTACTTATGCCGATGCTTTAGACTCTTCAAAAAAGAACGATATTATAAAAAGTGGTGAATCTTTCTTTAAATCTTTTCTGATCTTTGTTATCGCTATGATATTTTCAATTGGCCTTAGAAGTTCTCTGATGAACCCCATGAATCCGTTAGGCTTGCCGGATATCGTCCGTTCTTTTGGGGGTATTTCAACGCTTGTATTATTAATCATTTCATTAGCAACAATCATCGTCTCGGGGTTGTTTTTTGCTATAGGAATGACAGGCTTATTGGCATCATTCCGACGAGAATAGGTTAAATGACATTAAATTTCTGGCGCCGATGCAGCAAATCTGCGTTTATCTGCGGTTTGTAATTTCGATACGCATAGCCTGCATCGGTTTCTATCGGCGCGCCGGACAGTTAAAAATAGTTAACCCTGTGTTCGTAAGAGTTCCGTGCGCCGCCCAGAGGGTGCGGAACAAGCCCGAATCCGCCTGCGAGCGTCCTTGTGCGGGAGGCGACAGTCCTGCGCTCAAGCGGGCGCCCGGTCGCGGAGAACATATCCCAAATTATAGCATGATTCGTAAATTTCCGTAATTTCAAATTTTTGACATGCCTTTTGAGCATTCTTCAAGGTTTTCAGACAGGATAACAGGATGAACAGGATTAAATTATATCCTGTCAATCCTGTTAATCCTGTCAAAATTTATTGTTCGAGAGTGATTACGATTATTTAGGAAACTTACTATAGCTTGAAGTGTAATAGTTCTCTGTGTCCTCTGTGCGCTCTGTGGTTTTTCAATTTTGATGTGAGGCGGTTGCCTGGAGGCATATCGGCGCCTGGGGTTAAATATTTAAAAAGTAATAAATATGTGGCGCCTGTGATGGAACACGGATAGCTGCATCGGTTTCTATCGGCGCGCCGGACAGTTGAAAATATTTAACTCTGAGTTCGTACGAGTTCGTATTAGTTCGCTGTTAACGTTCATTTTGTTGTCGCGGAGATTGTTACTCAAATGCGATAGGCTTTTCGCGCATCAAAAAAAATCTTAAAAACAATTATAAAAATAACCTAAACAGACTGCCCTAAAAATAAATAAAAATAAAAAAGAATGTAAGTTCTCAGCCGAACAAGGCGCCGAGTCCTTCCATTCCAGATTCTTCAGCTTTTTCTTTTGCTTTCTCGTCTTTCTTGGGCTTTTCGGCTTCTGCTGCTGCCGCCGGGGCTGCCGCTGCCGGAGCCACTGCCGCCGGGGCTGCGAATGCCGCCTTTGAAATAGCCTCTTCTATATTGACGCCTTCAAGAGCCGAAACAAGCGCTTTTGCCCTGACTGCATCAACATCTGCACCTGCTGCTTTGACAACAGCAGTGATTCCATCTTCTGTAATTTTCTTTCCTGCGCTGTGTAATAATAGCGCTGCATATACGTATTCCATTTTAATCACCTTTTATAAATTAACCGAATAACGAGCCTAAGCCCGCTGCAATATCTGTTTCCTTTGGTTGTTCCTTCTTCTTCTCTGCT
>JAPZAN010000069.1 GCA_027460605.1 Candidatus Methanoperedens sp. | reverse complement strand
GTTAGTTCCATAATTCTTAGACTCTCCCTTTTTGATAGTATATTGGAGTGGTATATATATATTTATTGATGATGACAATTGTCTTCGACATTAAATTTTACTTAAGTCTCCTTTTGAAATATAAATAGTGTTCATTAATTATGAATGTTACCCTATTGAATAATTCAACAGGTTAAACAATATTAATAAGACAGTTTGAAAAGATATATAAATTCCCGATTCTTATAGAAGGGAAACTTTCTCAATCCTGTTATTCATCAATAATATTTTAGCCATCCTCCGCCAATATAACAACATCCATCCTTTTCATGTCCACAGATAAAATAATAATCAAAGGTGCTCGCGTCCACAACCTGAAGAATATCGACCTTGAGCTTCCAAGGGACAAGCTGATAGTGATAACAGGACTATCAGGTTCAGGAAAATCCTCCCTTGCATTCGATACGCTTTATGCAGAGGGACAGCGGCGGTATGTCGAGTCCTTATCAGCATATGCCCGGCAGTTCCTGGGGCAGATGGACAAGCCAGATGTTGAGTACATAGAAGGCCTCTCGCCTGCCATCTCAATCGAACAGAAATCCACAAGCAAGAACCCCCGCTCAACGGTCGGAACGGTCACAGAAATATACGACTACCTGCGCCTGCTTTATGCAAGGATAGGGAGGCAGCACTGTCCAAACTGCGGCAGTGAAATAACCCCGCAGACCGTTGAGCAGATAGTAGAGAGGCTGATGGCGCTTCCCGAAATCACGAAAATACATGTGCTTGCCCCGCTTGCCAGGCAGAGGAAAGGGGAATACAAACAGATGTTTGAAGAACTCTCAGGCAAAGGGTACAGCAGGGTACGTATTGATGGCGAAATGCATGAGTTATCAGAGGATATAACACTCAACAAGCAGCAGAAACATGATATTGACGTCATTGTGGACAGGCTGGTAATAAAACCCGGGATAGAAGAGCAGCTTGCGGATTCGGTTGCTACTGCCCTGAAAGAAGGAAACGGGATTGTGGTTGTGGACGTGCTTGAAGGCAATGAGCTTCTTTTCAGCGAACATGCCGCCTGTACGAAGTGCGGGATAAGCTTTGAACCGCTTGAGCCCAACATGTTCTCTTTCAACAGCCCGAGAGGCGCATGCCCTGCCTGCCAGGGGCTTGGCAGCACGATGGAATTTGACCCCGACCTGATTATTCCGGATAAGAGTAAATCAATAAGCCAGGGAGCTATTGAACCGTGGGGATATGAGCACGGCTATTACCACCAGATGCTCGCTTCAGTGGCAAAGCATTACGGTTTTTCGCTTGATACGCCATTCTCGGAACTCAAACCTGAAGATGTGCGCGTAATACTGCACGGTGGAACTGAAGAAATCCATTTCAGGTATGTTCCCCGCGAACGCGAGGGGCTGTGGGAACACACGAGCACTTTTCAAGGAGTGATACCGAACCTGGCAAGAAAGTACAGGGAATCCCAGTCCGAAGAAGCGCGCGAGAAAATCCAGCAATATATGAGCATCAAGCCGTGCACCGTCTGCAATGGCGAGAGGCTCAAACCTTCAAGCCTTGCGGTCACGGTCGGAGATAAATCCATTATCGCAGCAACCCGCTTTTCTGTTAAAAAAGCACTTCTGTTCCTGGAAAGCCTCGTCTTTTCCGAAAAAGAGGCAATCATTTCAAAGCCTATTATGAAAGAACTAAGGGCAAGGCTCGGGTTCCTGATAGATGTCGGGCTTGATTACCTCACAATTGACAGGGCTGCGGGCACGCTTTCGGGAGGAGAAGGCCAGAGAATCCGGCTTGCGACGCAGATTGGTTCAAGCCTTGTGGGGGTGCTGTACATCCTCGATGAACCCAGCATCGGTCTTCACCAGCGGGATAACGGCAGGCTGATACACATGCTGACACAGCTCCGGGACCTTGGAAACACGGTGATAGTGGTTGAACATGATGAAGAAATGATACGCAGCGCGGATTTTATTGTTGATATGGGACCCGGCGCTGGCGTTCACGGCGGCGAGGTAGTGGTAACCGGGACACTCGATGATGTCATTAATTGCGAAAATTGCCTTACAGGCGAGTACCTCAGCCATAAAAAAATGATAGCTATCCCGCACCGGCGAAGAAAGCCAAAGGGTAAAATAACCATTGTCGGGGCAAGCGAGAATAACCTGAAACAGATAGACGTCAATATACCGCTCGGGGTGATGACCTGTATTACCGGCGTTTCCGGTTCGGGAAAGAGCACTCTTGTCAATGATATTCTTTACAGGGCTCTTGCCAGGAGGTTCTATCACGCAAGAGAAAAGCCAGGCAAACACAGGGGCATAATAGGGCTTGAGAACATCGATAAAATAATTATAATAGACCAGTCGCCGATAGGAAGGACGCCGCGCTCAAATCCTGCAACATACACCGGCTTATTTACCCCTATAAGGGATATTTTTGCTCAACTCCCCTCTGCAAAAGCGCGGGGCTACCAGCCGGGACGCTTCAGTTTCAATGTCAAAGGAGGGCGTTGCGAAGCATGCAAAGGGGACGGAATCATCACGATCGAGATGCACTTCCTGCCCGATGTTTACGTGCCATGCGAAGTTTGCCATGGAAAAAGGTTCAATAGCGAAACCCTTGAAATAACCTATAAAGGCAAGAATATCGCACAGGTGCTGGATATGACAGTCGAGGAAGCGCTTACATTTTTTGAAAATATACCGAAAATAAAACGACAGCTTCAGACGCTTTTTGATGTGGGGCTCGGGTATATCAGGCTCGGCCAGCCTGCCACCACCCTTTCAGGCGGTGAGGCGCAGCGCATCAAGCTTTCATCGGAACTCAGTAAAAGGAGCACGGGCAGGACGCTTTATATCCTTGACGAGCCCACGACGGGGCTTCATTTTGCAGATATCCAGAAACTGCTCGATATGCTCTCCCTGCTCGTGGATGCGGGGAACAGCGTGGTGGTTATAGAACATAATCTTGATGTGATAAAAGTGGCTGACCACATAATAGACCTCGGTCCCGAAGGGGGAGATAACGGCGGGCGAATCGTTGCAGAGGGGACGCCTGAAAAGGTCGCAAAGACCGGGGGGTCTTATACGGGTCACTACCTCAAAAAGGTTCTAAACGTTTAACCGGCGCTGCTAAGTCGTTTTGATTTCAAACCCTTCAAACATTTTCCTCATTAAAGTGTCCTGGCATGTGCCAAAACCCGGTGTTGCAATCTTAAGCCCGTTAAGGTCATCTATTGACCTGATGTCCGAATCCGCTCTCACAACAAGTGATGTTCCGCCGGTATTAACTCCATTGACAATGTGTATCCTGCCGTTATCGTTTATCCTGAACCTTAAAAGAACTGTGCTTCCGAGGGTTGCCACATCGACCTCGCGATGCTTGAACGCATCTGTTATTGCCCTGCCGCTGCGGTAAGCTGTGAATTGGATATTCTTCCCCGGAATAAGACCCGCCTGTTCGAAATAACCTTCCTTCTGGGCTATGTACATCGACAGATAATGTATATTCCCATCAATATATCCGAACCTGAGGGTACCGTTAACAACCGGCGGCGTCCAGTTCGGATTTTCGTCCAATCTTTTTTTGACCTCATTGTAATATTTATCAATAAAGAGGCTCGAAAGAAAGTCGTCAGTGTCATTATACCCAAGCGCTGTTATCGTATTTGTGAAAGTCCCGGCTTTAGCCTGTATATCAATGGCTTTTTTTACCTGGCTTACGTCAGGGTATTCGATGTAAACAGTATTATCAATAGCTGAAGAAACCTCATTTTTATCAAGCCCTGAAAATTCCTGTCCGTATTTCAGGACCTTTTCACGGTTTGAGGGATTGTTGATGAACCTTGCGCCCTTTACCTCAGCCCATACAAGCGCTCTTATCATGTCTTCATCCTTCAGGTCTTCGGAGATTGCCAGGACGCACGACGGATGGTTCTCCCACATGTCTTTGGAATTAACAAGATACCTGCCGTAACCCTCATTTACAGCTTTTGCCGGATATGGTTCCCATGAAATAAAACCTGCAATCGTCCCGTTTGCAAGATTTGCCGACATCTCATCGGCTGTCATGGAAACAACGGTTATTGACTTTGGGGTATGGGATTTTTCGTAAACCACAAAGCCTGCCGAGAATACTATCAACCCGATTATGATTATGTAAATATAACTTTTCATTTTTCCGCCTTCTTTAACCTGAAACTGAAAGTGCTGCCTTTTCCAATCTCGCTCTCCACACGTATTTCACTTCCGTGCGCCCGGATAATCCCGCCGGCTATTGAAAGACCAAGCCCCAGGCCGCCGAATTTTCTTCTTGAAGTGCTGTCAACCTGATAGAATTTGTCAAATATCTTTTCAAGTTTCTCTTTTTCTATCCCTATGCCTGTATCTTTCATTCTGACCTCAATACTGTCCGCATCATCTTTTGCAGACAAAACGATGCTTCCGCCATCTGGGGTGAACTTCAGGGCGTTTTCAAGGAGATTATTCATAACAATAATAAGCTTTTCCCTGTCCGCGAGAACCGGAGATATATTTCCAGGGATGTCCGCAGTTATTGATATGTTCTTTTTCAAGGAAACAAGTTTATTATTTTCAATGGCAGTATCCACTACCTCGCTGATATCCACACGCTCTAGTTGGAGTTCCATCTTTCCTGTGTCAATCTTTGAGAGGTCAAGGATATCGTTAATCAACCGTGTCAGCCTGTCTATATTCCTTATTATTATCCCGAACATTTCTTTTTGGACTTCCGGATCGTTTTTGGCTTCGGATTCGAGATACTCGGCTGAAATCCTGATAGACGAAAGAGGCGTTTTCAGCTCATGAGAGACAAGAGAGATAATATCCGATTTCAGTTCATCCAGTTTTTTTAAATCTTCATTCGCTGCAATAAGTTCTTTATTTTTTTGTTCCAGGTCTTTATTTGCAATATCGATTTTGGCTTCAAGTTTTTTCCTGATTTCCAACAATTCGAGGGCTGTATCATCGAATATTTTTGTCAGTTTTCCAATCTCATTGCTTGAAGAAACCGGTATGGGTTTGAAATTCCCGGAAAGCAAGCCGGTTGCCCCTTCTTCAAGGGATTTTATGGGCCCGGTGATTCTTCGGGAAATAATAATCGCCGCGAGAATAACGGCGATAACTGCAAAAGTCGAGATGCTTACCATCCGGTGTTCAAGGTTGAAAACCCCGGCATATGCTTCATCAATATTTTTTTCAACCACCAATCCCCACCTGTATAATGGCAGCCAGTAATAAGAACCGAGAACTTTTTCGCCTTTATAATTCACATATTCGTTTATGCCATTCTTTTCGTAAGTTACTTCTTTTACTGCGAAATTATTGTTTATATTTTTGTGCAAAATCCGGGACCGGTTATTATGAAAAATGATGTCCCCGTCTTTATTGACAATAAATATTTCACCTGATTTCCCGATATCAATATCTTCCAGTATCCTGTACAGGTTTTCCATGCTCACTCTTGCCGCCAATATCCCTGCGATAGTCCCATTTTTCATGACAGGGTTGGTCAATATTATCTCAGGGAATCCGTTACTTTCGGAAAGGGTAACATCCGAAATATACAGTTTCCCCTTCGAAGCCTCCGTGAAATAAGGCACATTAGCGGCATTTCCCGTGCGATTAAGAGTCGAGAATATAATATTTCCATCAATGTCAAGCAAAAAGAATTCCTCATAAACCCCCTGATATTCACTTTCATAAGTAGCAAGGTAATCCTTTAATTCATCTTTTTCCGTATTAATTTCAATTGACCTGGATATCACGCGGATGTCATCCTTTCTTACGTCCATCCAGTTATCTATCGCATTACCGCTATTTTCAGTTGCCCCGAGCAGGTTTGTCATTACCGTATCGCGTATGGCTTCCCTGCTGTAATCGTATGACATGTAAACGACTGCAGACAGGGGTACCACGGCTATAATAAGGAAAAAAATGATAAGTTCAGTCCTTATTCTCACAAATCCCCACTTTCGAATCACATATCTCTTGAACGCCGGAGCACACTTTTCATCCGGGCTTTCAGTTCATGGAGATTGAAAGGTTTGGCTACATAATCATCGGCGCCGATTTCAAGACCTTTCACCCTGTCTTTGACATCATCCCTTGCTGTGAGCATGATTATCGGGATATTCTTTGTGAGAGCATTATTTTTTAACCGGGAGCATACCTCATAACCATCCATTCCCGGAAGCATGAGGTCAAGGAGTATTATATCAGGAATCTGGTTCTTCACTATGTTCAGCGCCTCCTGCCCGTTTAAGGCTTCAACTACAATATAATCCCCGGCTTCAAGAGACCTCTTTAAAGGAAGGAGTGTGTCCATTTCGTCATCGACTATCAGCACTTTTGACCTTGTTTCTGATAAATTCCCGATTCTCGTTTTAACATCTTCCTCGGATATCCCAAGTTTTCTTGAAATCTCCAGGTTCGATGTCGTTCCATCATGCTTCAATAATTCAATGATTTTATCATCAATGGGATCTTTATTCATGTTTTTTACCACCATTCATCATATTTTTTAAATCATTATTGAACTTAAGCAGGTATTTTGTGAGTTCATTATCATTGTTTAATCTAAAAACCCTTATCTGTTTGCCAAGAGGCGTCTCTTTTATGATTTTCAAATCAAGAAGAGGCTCGATAACCCTTGATACTGTCGAATGCGAAAGGCCTGTTTCCGCGGCAATCCCTGACAGGTAAGTATCATTGTCCTTATTATTGAGCAAATATTCAAGAACAATCAATTGAGCTGTGTTACCAAAGATTCTATCAAGAAAACTATCAGGCATAGGCATAATTATCACTTCAATGTTATATAACATTATCTTTTTTTTTGAATGCCTGGATTTAAAAACTGAAGCTTGACCGCAAATATTAAATACTATAAAATTTATGTATAAACTCGTCGATTTATAGACAGGTTGGGCGGGTTGGGGAGTGGTGGTTTTTTCAATTCTGTCAGCCCATGTATAAACTTCTCCCTACCCAAAGCCTGAATCTTGCCCTTTGTGAGGTTTTGGTTTTCAATACGAAAAAATTAATGCACAGGCGTCTATTAATCAAATAGGGAAATGACAACTATTGAAGATGCCAAAAAACTTCCGGATTCTCCAGGCGTTTACCTGATGAAAGATAAGGATGAGCGGGTTATCTATGTGGGAAAAGCTGCATCGCTAAGGGACAGGGTGAGCCAGTATTTCAGGGAGCAGGGATCGCCTAAAACAAGGATGCTTGTGCAGAATATCGAAGGGCTTGACTATATCGTTACCGGGAATGAGGTCGAGGCGCTCGTCCTTGAGTCAAACCTCATAAAAGAACACAGGCCGCGCTATAATGTGCGCCTGCGGGATGACAAGGCGTATCCTTTTATCAAGATTACAAATGAGGATTTCCCCCGGATATGCATTGCGCGAAGAAGGGAGCAGGACGGGGCGCAGTATTTCGGCCCTTATCCGGGCTCAAAGGCCGTGCGAGAACTGATAAGAATGGCATCAAGTTTCGGCATCAGGCGGTGCAAGAAGAAACTGCCCTGTCCCCCCTGCCTTAACTATCATATAAAACAATGCGCAGCCCCGTGTCTTGGTGAGGTGACAAAAGAGGAATATCTTGATATAATCAGGAATGTTACCGACTTCCTGAAAGGGAAGCGAAACCAGTTAATACGGTCTCTCAAAGATGAGATGGCAAGGCTCTCGGAAGCGCAGGAATACGAGGCTGCTGCCCGCATCAGGGACCAGATTAATGCGCTGGAGGAACTGTCGGAGAGACAGCGTGTGAATGCGCCCGGTAAAAAAGAACAGGATGTGATTGCTTACGCCATTTCGGGCAGCATTGGCAGCATCCAGGTATTCCACATAAGCGAGGGTAAGCTCCGAGGAAGGGAAACATTTTCACTGAACACGGCAGGCTCGGATGAGGCAGAAGTGCTGTCAAGCTTTATCAAACAACACTATCAGGACATCGAGCCGCCGCAGGAAATCATAATCCGGATTGAGATTGAAGACGAGGCAATATTGCGCTGGCTCATGGAGAAGGAAACAAAGCTCAAAACGCCAAAAAATAAAGTCGAAAAAGGGTTGATGAACCTTGCAGAGGAGAATGCCAGGCTGCTCCTGTCTATGAAAATGGCTGCGGAAAGCAAGGGTAGAAATGAAGCGCTCCTTGACCTCCAGAAAGCGCTCACTTTGCCTGCTGTGCCCTATATAATAGAAGCATTTGATATTTCAAACATCAGCGGCACCAATGCGACCGGTTCCCTTGTTGCATTTACGAATGGCGAGCCTGACAAGAAAAATTACCGCAGGTTCAGGATAAAAACAATTGAAGGAGCGGACGATTTTGCGATGATGGGAGAGGTCGTGGGACGCGCCTACTTGCGCAGGAAAGAGGAAGGGAAAAAGATGCCTGACCTGGTTTTGGTTGACGGGGGAAAAGGGCAGTTAAACGCTGCCTTGTCTGCGCTTTCCCGAATTGGTTTGAAGCTCAACACAGCGGCGCTTGCTAAGGAGTTTGAGTATATTTTCCTCCCTGAAAGAGAGGCGCCGGTCATTTTGCCAAGAGACTCGCAGGCGCTTAAATTATTGCAGAGGATAAGGGATGAAGCCCACAGGTTCGCCCTGGGATACCACAGGAAATTGCGGGGAAAGAAGCTCCGGGAGTCGGCGCTGGATGGGATAGCGGGAATCGGGGAGAAGAAAAAACAGGCGCTTCTGCGGTATTTCGGGTCTGTTGAGAGGTTGAAGGCGGCGGAGATTTCGGAGATTGGGAAAGCGCCGGGCATAAGGAGGCGGGATGCTGAAGCGGTGTACGGGCATTTTCATAAAGGATGAAAAGAAGACAAAATTCCATGCATTGTGAAAAGCTATTAATACGTTTACGATTCATTATTAATTAGCAGATAATGGGAAGGGATACTGTGCTGGTAACTGAAAAAGGTCACAAGGTATTGACCTCTTATCCAAGGAAACTTGAGACATAAAAATAAATATCATCCAGGAAAGTGGAATTGAAATGCAAATCGGGAATATCAATATCAGCGATTTAGTGAATGTAGTGTGGATACTGATTCTTCTATCGTTCTTTTTCCCATTCATGCAGAGGCGCATCCTGACAGGGCAGCGGATGGCGACCATACGGAGCATGGAAAAAAAGCGGCAGTCCCGGGTTATCACGATGATTCACCGCCAGGAGACCATGAGTTTCCTGGGCATTCCGATTGCCCGCTATATCGACATCGAAGATTCCGAAGCAGTACTCAGGGCTATCCGCCTGACTCCGGCTGAGATGCCCATCGACCTTGTATTGCATACGCCTGG
The DNA here is from genome assembly GCA_027460605.1 of Candidatus Methanoperedens sp. Taxonomy (GTDB): domain Archaea; phylum Halobacteriota; class Methanosarcinia; order Methanosarcinales; family Methanoperedenaceae; genus Methanoperedens. The sequence continues at coordinate 16,698 of JAPZAN010000069.1, read as the reverse complement.
AGGACTCGTGCTTGCCGCGGAACAGATAGCCTGCGCCCTGAAACGCCACACAGGCAAAGTTACGGTATTTATACCCCATTATGCCATGTCAGGCGGTACCCTTGTAGCGCTGTCCGCAGATGAGATAGTTCTTGATAACAATGCCGTGCTCGGCCCGGTTGACCCGCAGCTTGGAGGCGCGCAGAGCTACTATCCTGCAGCTTCAATCCTGAAGGCGCTGGAACAGCCCAATCCAAACCGTGATGACCATATCCTTATTCTTGGCGACGTGGCAAGGAAAGCCATTGACCAGGTTTATAATACGGTTTATAATCTCCTGCTTGAACAGCACGGGAAAGAGAAAGCCGCAGAGCTTGCCAGGACATTGAGCGAGGGGCGCGTGAATGACCAGGTGCCGAAAGAGATTTACGACCTGATGGAATTGTATCCGCAGGCAGGGCAGCGCCGTCCTTCAGTGGAATTCATTCCTATCCCCTACTTGCCGCCTCCGCGGTCTCCGGGAAAAGGAGAAAGATAACAATTATGCAAAATAAAATGAGTGAAATTGTGTTCGTAAATATTGTGGAATTCCCACCAATTAAAAAAGGAAAAGAGGAAGAATTCAAGAAATGGTTTGCATGGTCAAACTCAATCTATAAGAAATTCGATGGCTTCATATCACGGCGCCTCCTGAAACCCACAAAAGGAAAAGTGAACTATGCCGCAATCGTGGAACATGAAAGCAAAGAAACTTTTATGGCTATGCATCTTAGCGAGGAACGACAGAAAGCATGGGAAAACGTGGAACCATTGCTGGATGGTTCTCCAACCCCGCATTTCTACGATGTAATAATTTCTGCAGAAAAAGAAAAGTGAAATTCAATTAAGGAACATGTATGAGAACACCTCAAGAAAACGATGTGCGCTCCCTTAAAATAGTATTGGGGGGCTATATCATTATTTTCGCTATCAAGCTTGCGGTTTACTATATGACAGGCGTTATGGCTCTTTTTGCAGAAGCCCTTCATACCTTGAGCGACATTTTCGTTTCAGGTTTTCTCCTTATTGCCATAATATGGTCTCATAAAGGGGCGGATGATGTGCACATGTTCGGCTACGGCAGGGCACAGAACGCAGCTGCGCTTGTGGCTGCGACACTCTTCATTTCATTCACGAGCTTTGAACTGTATAGGGAGGCTATTCCAAGATTATTTGAACACGAAGCAGTAAGCTATCAGAACCTGAACCTGGCTATTGGTGTTCTTGTCCTTTCGATGGTTATTGCCGCCATTCCACTTATCAATCTATTCCGGCAAAAAGCGCGAGGAGCAGCAGCCAAAGCCCAGCTTACGGAGTTGTTCAATGATGAAATGGGACTTATCGCCGCCCTCATCGGCACCATTTTCATCATGCGCGGTCAATATATCGCCGACCCTGTTGCCTCCATAATTGTGGCGACGATAATTGCGATTAATGCGGTTGGTCTTTTCAGGGAGAACCTGAGTTATCTGATAGGACGTTCGCCCGGTAAAGAATTTATTATAAATCTTGAACGTATTGCCCGTTCAGTGAAAGGAGTATCTGGAGTTCACGATATAAGGGCCGAATACATCGGGCCTGATACTGTTCATGTGGGCATGCATATTACAGTCGCAAAAGGAACGCCAATAGAGGAAGCGGACAGGATAGCAGAAGAGGTCGATGCAAATATAGGAAAAGAGATTAAACATGGATTCTGCGTGATACATGTGGACCCGGATATTCTATAGTCGTTGTGCGACAATACACACTATTTCGGGAAAACAATTTGTAATTTGCTGTGAGATATTATTGTAACAGTCAGGTCTTCTTTAAAGTACTTTTTAAAATTACTGCTATTTTTTTTCAACCACGAATTTGCAATGATGATGCCCCGTTCCGCAGCATTCAGTTTCTTTGACATTGCAATTGCGGTTCAATTTGCTTGAAAAGACGCCTTCTATAATACCCTCGTCCATCGAGCACAATGTTTTCCCGACATTCGGCATTTTACTGCAATGATAACAATTACTGACCACCAGGGTAAGCCTGTCGGCTTCGATAAAAGTCATATCCCCCAGCTTATGATGTTCCCAAAAAAAAGAAAGTTCATCTAAAATTCCATCGCAATCTTTCGACTTGAAAGCCGGCCCGATTTTAATACCAATATCAGTTCCCATTTTTTTCAATATCGGTTTCGGGTCAATGCCAAAGAGCAAGATTGTCCAGATGCGAGTTATATTGATTACGTAAAGGGGTTTCTGAATATGCCAGGTAAAGGGAATTCAATACAAAATATTTTTTGCGCTTATCGTTCGGGAATGTTTTTTCCTGTATCAGATTCAATTGCTCAAGGTCATGCAAGTGCACTGAAATGGTAGATTTTGCCTTATCGGATTTTTCAACAAGTTCATCAAAAGATTTTGTGCCGTTTTCAAGAAGTTTCAGGATTTTTAGCTTAACCGGACTGTCAAGAGCTACCATACCATTATCGGTAGACAGAATTACTGTAGTCCTGCCTTTATCCATGATTTGTAAATAGCCTTCGTAATATAAATACTGTTCGTTTTTGTACGAAATTAATCATTTTTTGGATACAACATAAATATGAACCAGTCAATATGATAAATAATATGACGAGAGATAAACGTACGATAAAATTCACGAAGCAGATTATTTCAAATAAAGAGGGATTGCAGCTTGCCACTCCCGAAATCGTTGCCAGGTATATTGCAAAAAGGCTGAAAACAGATATTATTGCAGACCTCGGCTGCGGAATCGGAGGGCAGGTCATTTTTTTTGCAAAGGAATGTAAGAAGGTATATGCAGTCGAGAGAAACCCGGAAAAGCTTGAATATGCAAAAGAAAATTGCAGGTTGTACAATGTCGATAATGTCGAATTTATCCTTGGCGATGCGCTGTCCGAAAGCGTAAAAGCGCAGGTTCGTGACGCGGATATTGTCTTTTCCGACCCGGCGCGCCCTTTATCAGAGAAAGAGCGGACGCTTGAGAACCTTGAGCCTCCGATTACTGAAATACTAAAAATGTACTCCGGGATTACGCCCGAGCTTGCATTTCATGCGCCGCCGCAGATGCCGCCGGCGCGGATAGCTTTTGATTGCGAGCGCGAGTACCTGTCATTGAACGGGCAACTGAACAGGCTCACGCTTTATTTTGGCGCTCTCAAGAGATGCGAGCGAAGCGCAGTTGTTCTTCCAGGCGAGGCGAAACTCTGCTCTTCTGATGCGCCCTTGGTTGAAACAGGCGCGTTGCGCGAGTTTGTGTATGAGCCTGAGCCTTCAGTCGTGAAAGCCGGACTCTTAAACGAGCTTGCACATACAATAAAAGAATCGGGTAATGATATTTTATTCTATAAAAGCGATGAGAAGCGCACTCTTTTGACTTCTTCCGAGCCAATCGTTTCACCGTTTATTAAAGATGCATACAGTGTTTCAGGCAAAACCGAAAGGGATATTGTGAAGATTAAAGAAATTTTAAAGTCGGAAAAAGCCGGGAAAGTTGTACTGCGTTTCGATATTGAGCCTGAGAAATACTGGGAGCGAAGAAAAACGCTTGAGGAAGGACTGAGCGGGAGCAGGACGTTGCATGTGTTCGGGTTTGGGAACGAGGTGGTGGTGGTGGAGAAGGTCAAAAAGTAATTTTTTCCGGCACCACAAAAATCCCCTTCGCCGTTTTCACTATCTTAATCTCATTCCCGGGTTCCGCGCTCAGGAATTCCGGTCTCCTGATAGTAATAGACTCATACGTATCCGGGTCCATCACCTGTATCGTTTTCCCCTCGTCAGCCACCAGCACGGCGGAAACCGCATCCTGGCTCCTGCATAGTTTTTTAACCTGAATCAGGTCATTAAAATTCTCAATGAACCTCTTTCCTGTTTCAAGGTCAATGCCGCTCACATGCTTTCCGCAAGTTTGAACCTCAATAACCCTGTCGTCTGCGCTTATGATATCCCCGCGCACAAATTCGGGAAGGCGAAGAGCGTATGTAATGCGGTAAAGGTCTTCACCGTTCTTTTGCCCCACAAGTTTAGGTGATTCCGTAAATTTTCCCCCGAAAACATCTATAACCGCTCTGCAAATCTGTTTTCCGAGCTTTATCGACCCCACGTAAAAATCGGTGCCTTCACCAAGCTCCTCGGTTTTTGCAATAAACGCAAGCCTGTCCCCTTTTTCCTGCGAGCGGGCAGAGACACTTTCCGCAATATCCTTGCATCTTCCAAGCTCTTCTTTCGTGGGAATCCTTTTTTCAGCCCTTACCTGGACAATCCCCTCAAAATAGCCGCCCGAAATCCTGCTGCATGTATCGCACGTCTCCCAGCTTATCCTGACTTCCGTATCCTGCTCTATCTCAACAGGCATGCCCTTTATCATTGCTTTTGCATCGATGTGCACCCTGTATCTTGAATAGTCAAGCTGTTTCGGGGATAAAGTAATATCAAGATCCGAAACCTGGTTATCAAGCTTCAATGACCCCTTTACGCATTCAATAATTGTCTCGCTTTCGTCTTCTTTGGTTGACCATTTTCCTCTCTTATAAACAGAACCGCAAACAGGGCAAATCTTTGCAAAAAGAACTGCGGGGCATTCAAGAAGCTTTTTATCTTTAATGAAGCAGTTTTTGCATACATTTTCATAGAAAACATCGGCGTTATTGCCGCATTTCGGGCAGAATAAAGCTGTCATTTTATTTTTTCCCTAAAGCGCTTCTGACTGCCGCAACAACACTTTTCTTTGAATTATAAGCAGGTTTCCAGCCAAGTTCCCCAAGCTTTTCGATAGACAAGAGCATCCTTGGCACGTCGCCTTTCCATCCTCGTTTTCCACCTGTATAACTGAATTTTACGTTTCTTAAACCCATCTCTTTGACCACGATTTCACCTATTTCGGTGGAATTTATAGTATCGTTTGAGCCGATGTTGAATATATTTACAAATTCATGACTGTTATTTACCGCATAAAGAATCGCATCAATGCAATCCGAAACGTGAATATACGATTTGCGCTGCTGCCCGTCACCGAGGATTTCAAGTGTCTCCGGATTATTTCTTAACTTTTCTATGAAATCTATGATTATCCCATGCGTCCCCCGCTCTCCCACGATATTCGCAAAGCGGAAAATCCATGATTTCATATCGAAGCTTCCGCAGTATGAAGTTATGAGGGCTTCGCAGGCAAGTTTTGAGGCGCCGTACAGGGATATTGGGATCAGGGGGCCGTAATTTTCCGGCGTTGGGATAATGGTAGCCTCGCCGTATACAGTTGAAGTTGATGTGAAAACGATATTCTTTTGCTTATTTATCCGCATGGCTTCAAGCAAATTGTAAGTCGCGATGACATTCTGTTCAAGATGGATTTTTGTATCTTCTGCGCCGAGGCGAACATCGGGATTGGCAGCAAGGTGATATATAAAATCGGTACCCTGTATTGCTTTCTTGAGTTTTCCAGTATCCAGCAGGTCAAGTTCAATAAGTTTAAAATCGGGATTTGCAATATTCTGTTCAAGAAATTCCATTCTCCCGGAGCTCAGGTTATCTATAACTGTCACTTCATTCCCTCCGGAAAGCAGCCTATCAACCAGATTGCTCCCGATAAAACCTGCCCCTCCGGTTACAATGATTTTGTTTTTCATTGGATTAAAACCTCACTTAATAGCTAAGAGTGGGATTATCAAATCATAAATATTGTGGAAAAACTGCTTTGCCGGTTCTATAATAAAAATGAGGTGTTATTATTATGGAAATATAATGAATTCGCAAATGCTATATATAACTTTAAATCATATACAGAAACAGAGGAGCTTAATATGATAGATAAAAAGATAAAACTTATTGCGATATCGATTTTAATCATTTCAGCCATAATCCATGGCTTTTCAATATCGGCTTTATTCTTTGCCGTACTTTTCGGGCTGCTTCTTATTCCCCCTCTGCTGGTATTTGCCGCAATTTTAAAAGAAGGCGCACCTTTGATTGCAGGGGAATTGCGTGCATTGATGGAATCGGGAAAAGAAATGTTTATCATTTCCATTTCTAAAGAATCTATTACTCTTGAGCCCAATATTGATAGATGAATCTCTTTTAGATTTTCTCTATCCTGTGCATAATCTCTTCATAAAACCCGCACCATTCATCAAAATCAAAACCGGAGTTCCATGGCATGCCAGCCCTGAATTCCTTAACTATATCAAAATATTCCTGCGGAAACCACAGCGCCTTGAAATCAAACTGGTCAAAGTCGCCCCAGTCTTCGAGTGTATCAAGAGGTTTTAACCCGGTTTTAATGGAAGCTTCATAGAGCGGGGTGTTAGGATACGGTGTGAAAAACGATAGCAATATATCCATGTGAGGAAGTCTGCCCCGCTCTCCGTACACGCATATCATCTTATGGATCTCATTGAATGTAGTCCTGACCTCTTTATTCGCATCCACTCCCGGGATTCCCACCATGAATGAGCCCCGAATGTCAATATCATGCTTCATGCATTTATCGGTGCATGTCTTTATCTGGCTCACCTTTGCACCTTTGTTCATTGCATCAAGCGCATCCTGGAATCCGCTTTCAATACCAATGAAAATCTCATGTACTCCCGCTTTTCGGGCAAGCGCCAGAACATCATCACCAATGCGGGAAAGATGCTCCATCCTGCCGTTTACACTCGTCAGTCGGATGCCCAGGTCTTTCTCAACCAAAAGCTCACACAATTCTTTCACGCGCCTTACATTCAGGAAAAAATCGCTGTCCCGTATCATGAATGTATCGATGTTGTAGGTCTTTGCCAGATATTCGAGTTCCGAAACAACTTTTTGCGGCTCAAGTCCTGACCAGTGCCTGCCGCAAAACAAAGGTTCGGAGCAAAAATTGCATCCCGAAGCGCAGCCCTGGCTGACGTAATAATCTAGGCAACGTTTACCGAACTTATAACCCTTGATGTGCCGCTCAACATCCACCATATCATAGGGAATCGGCGGAAATAGATTGATATTCTCAAATTTCCGGTCAGGGTTATTTATGATGTGACCTCCCTCTTTATATGATACCCCCGGAATCCCGCCAGGGGATTTATTATCGCGAAGCCTGTGAACCACTTCCTTAAAAGTGATTTCCCCCTGTCCCCGTACAACTATGTCGATATAAGGGTTTTCCAGTGTTTGCACTGGTTCTGTTGAGGGGTGATAACCTCCCCAGATAACAGGAAGCGCAGGATATTTTTCTTTGACAGCGGTGCAAACGTCAATCCCGTCACGAATCTGGTAGCATGTCATGCTGCTTACACCGAGGCAGAGCGCATTTTCGCATGAAGTGAGAATCTGCCCTTTATAATCGCTATCCACTACTGCGTTGATTATCTTAACATTGAAATCGTCCTTAACCATTCTTGCGAGGGCAAGAAGCGACAGAGGAACATTGACGAGCGGGACCTGAAGGGATGTGGTTTGTTTGTTTATGATAGCAACAGGATGTTTTACAGGCATCGGGTTGAACAAAATGATGGTGTTTTTATCTTTTTTCATGCTCATGGGGTTATATCTAATAATGCCTATTTCGATTTATAAGATTCGTATAATACGAAAACACAACAAAATTTTAAATAAGTTATGCAATAATACCTGTCCTCTTATGGCATGGTTCGAAGTGGATATATTCAACAGGTGTATTGAGGTTGACCTGCATGATTATTCCCGCCTGACCGCCATCCAGGTTGCGCGCGAGAAAATAAAGGAGGCTTATGAACATGGATTCAGGTACGTGAGGTTAATTCACGGCGCTTCGAATATCAGGCATAAAGAGGATGGCGGCAGTATCAAATTCGCATTGCGTTCCATGTTAAATAACGGAGGGCTTAATAATTGGGCGGAAGAGAAAGGGTCAAAGAATCACAGGCTAAAGGACGAATCCATGGTACTTGCTCTTCGGAAAAACCCAAAGCCTGTGGATGGGGAATGGAAAGAGATGCCGATGGGTGAATATTGAAGAAATGCGTTTAGATATTTTTCAATCGACGCATGGCCAGAGTCTTAAATGGTTTGTTATTTAAGAACATTTTTACAATCATTTAAGATGTTATTGGTTATAAAATCTCTAACTTTTTTATATCCTTGGTCAAGGTAAATCGCTCCGATTAAAGCTTCTAAGGTATCAGCAAGAAGCTTTTGGCGCCCAGCTTTATTATTATATTCTCCTTTTCCCATTAGCAAATAATCTTCAAGATTCAATTTATTTGAAATTATTGGAAGCCTATCGTTTTTAACCAGCTGTTCTTTATATTTTGTTAAATCTCCTTCTGGATTAGGAAATTTATTATAAAGAAATTCTCTCACGACAAGTTCTAAGACCGCATCCCCTAAAAATTCTAATCTTTCATTGTGTCCTGGTTTAAAACCAGGATTCTCATTTATATAGGAATCGTGAACCACTGCTTGCTGTAAGAGATTTTTATCTCTAAAAACAACATTTATTTTTTTCTCTAATTCTGATAATTCTTTCATTATTTACATTATTAATATTATATCATATATATTAGTTGTGAGTGTTAAGTTCTCTTTTACATCTCTTAACACTAACCTTATAAGATTACTAAACATATTAACCCCATCGCATATCTATATAATATTATAATTTCAGGCAAATATGATCTTCGAAAAAGTCCCAACAGTTCCGACAGCAGAGGAACTCCTTGACAAATCCTTCCGCCGCGCTACACGAGCCAAGCGCGGGAAGCAAATCCTTGACCGCGATTCCAAGCTGAAAGCCGAGGAATCCATGCTGCTGACTGCTGCAAACATACTCACCGATAATCTTGTGAGCATCGTCAGGAAATTCCCGAGCTTTGACCAGATGCCCCTATTTTACCTCGATCTTGCCGAGATACTCGTAGGAGTCGAAGAGATGAAAATGAACCTTGCATCCGTCCAGTGGGCCGGGGGCAAAATTCACGAGTTGGCAAGAAAGTATGTTGGCATGATGCGCGATGCCGAGGATGCAAAGGTGGTGCGCAAGCAGGCGTTTGGCAGGATATCCTCGATAGTTAACAGCATTGACGGCAACCTGCGCTTCTTAAACGATGCGCGCAATAAGCTAAGGAAACTGCCTGCCATTGATGATTCCCCGGCACTTGTGATTGCAGGTTACCCCAATGTTGGTAAATCCAGTTTCGTGGCGCTTGTGAGCAGCGCGCGACCCGAGATAGCCCCATATCCTTTTACCACAAAAGGGCTTGCTGTGGGGCATTTCACAAGGAACGGGATACGGTACCAGGTCATCGATACGCCGGGGCTGCTTGACAGACCGCTTGAGGAAAGGAACGAGATTGAGCTTCAGGCGATATCAGCCCTGAAGCATGTGGGGAAGGTTATTCTTTATATCATAGACCCTTCGGAGACATGCGGTTATACCTTGGAAAAACAGATGCATCTTCTTGAGGAGATAAGAAAAGAGTTTGCTGTGCCAATACTGGTTGTGGCGAATAAGACCGATATTTCAGCACCGGTTGAGGGCGCGGATACGGGCATGTCCACGCTTACCGGCGAGGGTGTGGAGGCGGTGCTTGAGAAGCTGTTCGGAATGGTATTGGAAGCAAATATTAACCTTTCTTCTTCATCAATTCCCGCATCATCTTAATCGAACAAAGCTCTCCGCACATGCTGCACGTATCCGCGTTCCTGCTCCGTGCATGAATCTCCTTTGCCTTCTCGCTATCAATCGCAAGCCCGAACTGCCTGCTCCAATCCAGGTCCCTGCGCGCCAGAGCCATCTCGCGGTCAGAAGCGCGCGCCCTTTCCCGGACGCCTTCTTTCACGAGGTCGGCAGCATGCGCTGCAATCCTCGTTACAATTGTACCTTCCTTGATATCCTCTACATTCGGCAGCGCGAGGTGTTCGGCAGGCGTGGTCATGCACAGGAAATCAGCGCCATGCATTCCTGCGACAGTCCCGCCGATGGCGGCGGTGATGTGGTCATAGCCGGGCGCAATATCGGTGACAAGCGGACCGAGAAGATAAATCGGCGCATTACCTGTAAGGTGTTTCATTGCGGTCACAGATAACCCTATCTCGTCAATCGGGACATGCCCCGGGCCCTCAACAATTGTCTGGACACCGGCTGCCCGCGACTTTTTCACAAGCTCACCGAGAATAATAAACTCCTCGAATTTCGCCCTGTCCGAAGCATCATTGATGCAGCCCGGGCGCATGCCGTCGCCAAGGCTGATAGTCAGGTCGTATTCTCTTGCAATCTCAAGCAGGTAATCATACTCAGAATAAAAAGGGTTTTCCCTGTCATTATGCTTCATCCACGCTATTGTGAAAGCGCCTCCGCGGCTCACCACGTCAAGTATCCTTTCACTTTTTTTCAGGCGCTCAAAGGATGCAAGTGTCACGCCTGCATGAATAGTGACAAAATCGATGCCGTCATCCGCATGCTTCCTGACTGCATTGAACATATCGTCAGTGGTCATATTATCGATGCCCCTCCCTGCCGCCTGGTATATCGGAACCGAGCCCACAGGAACGCTCACTGCGTCGATGATGCGTTTCCGTATAAGGTCGAGGTCGCCGCCTGTGGACAGGTCCATTATGGTATCTGCGCCGTATTTTTCAGCGGTTTTTGCTTTTATGACCTCAGCCTCGATATCAACATAATCCCTGGATGTGCCCACGTTTGCGTTTATCTTGGTACGCATTAATTTGCCGATGCCCATGGGTTCGGATTTGCTATTGATATTTTTGGGGATAACGAGCAGCCCCTGCGCCACAAGATTTCTTATAGCATCGGCATTGACTCCCTCTTTTGCAGCGACTGATTTTATCTCTTTTGTTACGATTCCGGCGTGAGCCATTTCCATTAAAGTTGTCATTCCTTCCTCGACCCGAACATTTTTTGATACCATTTCATTTCACGTTTAGTCCTTGGTTTTTTTACGATTTCCTTGCCGGCTTGTTCTTTTTTTTGTTCAATCTTTACTTCAGGTTCCTGCGTTTGTGGTACATCTTTTTGCTTTTCGGCAACGGGCACTTTAACAACCGGCACGCTTGCCCCACCGTGCTTGCTCTTTCGCGTCCTGATATCCACCAGTATCGGGCGTTCGATATACGTGCTGACTATCATCGCCACGCCCGGCGAAAGGCGCTTGATGTCCTCCTCGACGTCAGAGCTTATGCCTTCAAGACCTTTGCTTATGGCTTTCAAATCGTTGGGGTTTGTCACCTTCATTATTATCTGCGTATTGCACTGCGAGAGTATGTTCTTATCCACACGTGCAGGGCGCTGCGAAACAACCATGAGCCCGAGACCGAATTTTCGTCCTTCGGAAGCAATCGTTCTGAGAATATCAGAACTCACGGTCCTATCGAATCCTTTTTCAGGGCAGAAATTATGTGCTTCCTCCAGCACAAGCATGCACGGAGGAATGGTATTGAGTTTTCGCGCATCGAAAATATCGGTGCATAATTTGGACACAATCATTGCCTGGAGGTCGGGGTTCACGCCTTTCATATCAATGATTGATGCCCTGGCTTCCTGGACGAGCTCGTTGATTGTAGTGGCTTTATCTGACAATAATCCCGTTTCCCTTAGCGTTTCAAGCTTATTGATCACGTTCCATTTGACCTTGCTTTTATTCTGCCCCACTTCAAAAATGATATCGTCAATCGTATATTTCTCTTTTTCAGCCTTGAGTTTTGAAACCGCTTCATAAAGTATGCCGGTCTCGTTCTGCGACCTGTCTTCAGAGAAAAGCTGCGTGAACTCTTTTATGCCAAGGTTTATGCCGTTTAACCTGAAAAGAGAATCGGCGGCAGGGTTGAGCAGTTTATTCGCGGGGGTGTACACTGTTACCTGTGTGGCGTAACCTTTTGGGGTTATACCGTATCGTTCAAAAGAAGCGGGTTTATCATCATTCGGGAATTTCAATGCCGAATATTCACCATGCGGGTCGATTATCAGAAGCGGCACGTTCTTATCGAGAAGTTCTTCAAGAATAACGCCGCCGGTATAAGATTTTCCTGCGCCTGTCTTTGCGAGGATGCTGCAGTGCTTCTGCACGAGATTATTGGCATCGAGATTTACATGGACATTCTGCCCGTCAAGGAGGCCGATATAGACATCCCCGCGCATCAGCCCGAGGGTCTGTTTAATCAGCAACTCATCAGCTTTGAAAACCTTGTCCCCTGGACTGAACGGGGATTTGGGGGCGCGAAGCACCCCTTCCTTATCCCGGACTCCTATCACGGTTGCGTCTGCGAGTATATGTTCATTCATGTCGCCTATGTTCGATGAGCCTTCCGCTACATCTACCGCTTCTTCAACCGAAAAATCCTCGTTTGAGCTTGTGATTGTTGAGACCTGTCCAAGAGTCCAGCCGTCGGATTCATGCCAGACCTTAATGTAATCAGACCTTCTGGTTGCCAGGCTGTCAGAAACAGCGAACCTGAAATTCAATGAACTGGTTTTTCCGAATATTACGCCTATTGAGTCCTTCGCCATTGTGTATCAAAATTAATTCAAGAGAGTATTATACTTTCTCTAAGTTGAATCTGGATAGGGAATTTTGATTCGCTTTTCAAACAGTTACGGCACGTTGCGATTTGAAGACAAGGTCTCACTTATCAGCAAATCATAGAAAAAAAAGTAAATGGGGGTATTTTGGCCAGCCATTCCAAGACAGCATAATTCCTTAGTCCATGGCTGCCAAAAAGACCCTTATACTCTCCGTCTCATCATGTATGCAGCGGCTACAGTGCCAAGCGCTCCAAGCGCTATCTCAAACCCAGGTGTTTTTGGGGTTGTTGTTGCTGTTGTTGTTTCTACTGCTGTTGTCATGTTCGTTGAGGTCGGGGTTGCCGGCCCTACCACGACGTCCACCTGGCGCGTTGAGAAATTCGCAATATACATCATCGCCTGTACTTTGTTTCTTCCGGTCATGTTAAGCCAGAATGAGGATTCGGAAGCATTATACAATTCCAGTTCAGTCATTACTATATGGTTACTCTGTATTGATTCCACTGTGACATTCATATCTTCTGAATAGTTGACAATCGAGGATTTATCAGATTTTCCAACTGAGACTTCAGCTCCCGCCCGCTTTGTCATCACTTCTCCCATGAACCGCTCTTCCACATTATCATGGGGCATATTGACAGGAGAAGCCCTGAATACCGTATTCCCCTTATCTGTGTTAATACTGACATGGCTTCCTGCAATATTTATTGAAGTTGCCTTTTCTGAAACAATGAATGCTGTAATGTTTCCTGCTATGATCTTTACTATATTATCTTGTTTTGTTGCGGCTACCCCTGTTGCAAGATTAAATATCAAAGTGGTATTGGTATCTGCATTGATTTCGATTACAGCGGCAGGATTATCGTGGATATGGATAACGATAGAACCATCTTTATTGGAAATTTTTGTCTCTGCCCCCTCTGTTCTTGAAGCCTTAAAATCGAATCCCTGGATTTTTATTGAATCAAAGACAGCGATGCCTGAGATGCCGAAATTCAACACATTTCCGGTAGTATTGTCCACTGAAAAGGTTACGTAGCTGCCGTAGTTGTTGTCTTCGCGGTGCATGAATCCCATTCCCATAATGCCCTCATTGTCTCGCATTCTGCTTCCGTTATCATACATTTCTCTTGCCTTTTCGTGCATCGAGACGTTGTCGTTATTGCTGGAATCCACCCTGCCCGAATCATTCCTGTTCGAATCATTCCTGCCCGCATCCATACTGTTCCCATTGCCGCTATTCATCTCACCGAGAACCGGCAGCGACAGCATCGTTAGTGCAAGAACTATCGCGATTAATTTTATTATTTTATTCATATGTTCCCTTTCCTCCTGAATAATATCGGCTTGTATGGTAAATAACCTTTTCGGGGAGAGAACTTTGACTATGGAAAAGTAAGAAGGGAATAAATAGTCGGATGTATATTAATTAATTACATGATAGACATCCCGTATTATGGACTTGAAGAAAGCGTAGGATGGCACGTCATACTCTCAAATACTTTTTGGTGGCTGTCGCTGGTTCTTGTGGCCATGGCTTACAGGTATAGAAATATATGGAAAGTAGGCGGCACGCCGTGGATCTTTTTATTCATGGCATTTCTTTTTTTCGGGATACGTGAACTGGGACATTTCAGTACATCGCCTCTTATAGGTTCCATAAGATATATTTTCGGCATCTGGTCTGCAATTTTCATGTCATCTGCGTTATTCTCGATTTACATGAAGCTGTGCAGGAAAGACAGCGGAAAGGCGGTGACATATACCCCGTATGTTTTAGCTTTACTTATTCCTGTTATCTGGTTTTATGTATATTTTACAGCGCCAGGCAATCTGGAAAATTTTATGGCTGTTATTGAAAGTCTCGTATGGTTAACCGGAAGTTCAATAACTGTTTACACAACGTATATGCTTGGAACGCAGGCGACGGGTAATTTTGTTAAAGTATTTATGTTATTCCAGTTCTCGGCGTTTTTTGCTATAATCTGGAAATTTTTAAGACTTTTAGAACTTGCAGGCAATCCTATACCCTACTCTGTTATTGAGTCACTTGAAACATTGTTTGGGGTTTTTGCAATTCTGGCAATGCTGGTGCTGGCACAAATGTTGAAAAAATTGTCTAAACAATTATCTAAACAATTATATGGTTATAAGAGTTGACTGTTTGTACAACCTGCAGGCTGTGGCTTCAATACCCGCCCGATTTTAAGAAATCGTCTGCAAGATTTTTCCTGATATTTATCCTGCTTTCATCCACAACTTCAGTGATTTTCAGGATTTTCTGGGCTTTTCGTTCGGAAGGGGGGCAGGCGCATTCATAAATATAATGCAGGTAGCCGGTCTGGAAATTCTCAACCGTATTTAAGTGAGAATATTGCGCGCCGCATTTCGGGCAGTTCCCGACCCTGGGGATAAGTTCCCTGCAATGCTGGCATTCCTCAACTATAATTTCAACGATGTCGTTCTGGGTGTTTAAAGCTGTAAGTTTGAATTCTTTCTTCTTTTTGGGCTCGCTCAATAATATCACCTGAACTTGTAATAAAATTAAAAAATAAAAAACATTAATAAGGTTCCCGGATTTATAGACTAATTACTGGCTTTTCTTCTTTTTTTCCTGGTTCTTCCTGATTTTTTCCATTTCTGCTGGACCGATTACTCCGCCCATAATTATCACCTTTAATCAAGAAGATTTCATTATAGATATAATTTTCTGATTGGATTTTACAAAAGCGCGCTTTCGCAATGAACCCTTACAAGGGCGCTATCAAACATCGCTTTCCGACCTTTATGAATCCCCATGAAATATTCCATTCATGCAAATGAATCCAGCAGCATTACAATCTATCCTCATGGTCCCTGAGGTCGGATAAATCTGTCTTTTGCATTGTCCTGAATAGGCTTTTTTTCTCCTTGAAAAGCATTTTTATCAGGATTTCATTTATTTTTTCTGAAATATTCTTCACTCCTGCTTCCTTTTTGAGATATGGTAAACATCTGCTCTTCAACATAAGATTTGTGGTGGTCAATATGGAAGCACTTCAAGCCTCTTGCGAATGGAAAACCACGGCGCAGGGTCGCCTCCCCATGCTTCGGGGCGCGCCGTCCCTATCAGGGATGCGGGCTTGGGCTGCGCGGCTGGCGGCGCGCCTGGGTGGGGGCGCTCGTGTCTTAGCTCATATAACAAAAATTGACCGTTAAGATGGGAGATGGATTTTATGAGAGTAATGTAAAATCCTATGTTTAATAAGAGATTTCATAGTTTTCAGTTGATTAGATATACTAAAAATATCAATCCTGTTGAAGTATTTCACGTAATACATAGACCTCAATTGAATCTATTCCAATGTCTATAAATTAATTCAAAAAATGAGTGGAATTGCCTGGTCAAGCCAGGCAAAACCAGCCTACACACATCCGAGTGCCCGAGGAATAGATATAGTTTTACTTTCTTTTCAGAATATTTTCAAATTCATCGAGAATTTTCTTATGCGGTACATCTGATACTTCACGTTTCAGATCTAACTCTTTTTCTGAAAAACGTTCCACTTTTTCTTCTGGTACTGTCTTGGCTATCTTCTCAAGAAGTTCTACCATTTCCTTAATTTTTGCTTCTGGTATTTTTGCCTCTCTGGCATGGTTCACAAGAGCTGGAAGTCGTTTAATCGGAGCACCGGCATATTCCCTGATCAAGTTAGCACAGGCTGTATCTCCGCAACCAACAATGATCATAGTTTCCTTGGGCGTACCACAACAACCTGGTTTCCAACTTGCATTCACCACATAGCATCCGGGTGGTACTTCTATCTCTGCATGCCCTTTTTTAAGGGGAGCCTGGTAGATTTGGGGCTTCCGAGCGCAACATGTGCTAGCCCACGCATATCCATCCACTTCTGAAACGGTACAATCATTTGGTTCTCTTATCCAAACATTAATTTTTCCTGTTCCCATTCTTTTTACCTCCCATTCATAATAAAGGATACTTCCCTTCAGATAAAATCATGCATCTATATTATTTAAAGTCTTTGGTAAGGTGTAATAGGTATAAAGGTAGTTACCAACGCCTATTAAAAACCGTTGGTAACTTATTTCATGCTATTGTAATAAGTTACAATACTCGAATTCATTGTTCAACAAACAAATTCTTCAATAGATTCATGCTCTCCTTAAATTTCAATCTTTTAATCC
>JAPZAN010000068.1 GCA_027460605.1 Candidatus Methanoperedens sp. | reverse complement strand
GAATTTGTGGTATCCACGGAAAACGTTAATCTTTTCTCAGCATTGAATATCAAAGAAACATGGGGCTTGAATCCTCTGCTTGTCCTGTGCCTGATTGGAAGCACGCCAAGGTCAAATAAAGGTTTCAACCTGACCCCGTTATTTTAAAGCCGCGTTAATATCCGCTTCCAGCACATTTGCTCTGGTCACGCCCGTGTACCTCTTGAAAACAGCGCCGTCCTTTTCAAGAATCAATGTGGGGACGGCATGAATTGTGTATTTAATCGCCAACTCCTGATCCGTATCTACATCGATTTTCTTAAATTCTATCCTGTCGCCAAATTTCTTTTTAATCTCTTCGTTAATAGGGTCCTGCATCTTGCAGGGGCCGCACCATTCAGCAAAAAAATCCATTAGAACAACTTTACTCATCTTGTTTCCTCCTCGGGTAACAAAGCCCGCATGATTTGCATTTCTCTTTCATCTTTTTCTTATTCCGTCTATCTTCCGGCATACCTGCCACCACATCCAGTATAGCGTTATGGTTTAAAATAGTTGCCTTTCAACCTGATTTTAAACTCTCAAGAACTTTTATTATTTCCTCAATATCGGGAAGTTGTGCAATCGGATAGACCTTAACAAACACCACCTGCTGTTTTTCATCAATAATTATATTCGCCCTTTCGGAAAATCCTTCCTTTTCCCTGAATATTCCGAATAAATTCGCAACCTCGCCATGCGGCCAGAAATCAGACAGGAGCCTCGTATATTTAATTCCGAGTTCTTTTGCCCATGCTTTTTTTGAAGGGACTGTATCCACGCTTACGCCCAGTGCAACAGTGCCCAGTTTCCCAAACCTGCCATGATTCTCTTCAAGCGACGTCATCTGGTCTGCGCATACAGGTGTCCAGGCAAGCGGATGAAAGGACAGAAGTACTCTTTTTCCTTTAAACTGCGACAATTTCACCTTTTTGCCACCCTGGTCGCTTAAAGTAAAATCCTTCGCTTTATCTCCTGTTTTAACCATATTCAAATTCCTCCTGTATTTCCCTGATAATATGTTTGAATTCATGTATATTAAAATATCGTGCAGGCGAAGGCATCAGGCAGATTTATATAGTGAATTTACATATTATATAGCGGTGGAAAGATGAGACTAAGTAAAAATAATCTGGTAATTATCGGGATAGTGCCCATAATCATTGGTTTGATAATAATGTACAACTTCTGGATTGCCATTGAAAAACTGTACCCGCTTGGCATGACAACCTATATGGTTTTTAACCAGATGGTTGTTATAGGGGCTGCAGTGTTTTTAGGCGGTTCTGTTTACTGGGGCATACTTGTTTATTATATTTACCTGATGCAGGAAAATGAAGTCTTCATCCAGGACAACTTCACGCAACTGGCAGGCAGCGGAACAGCGCATCTCCAGAATGCCAAAGCGCTTATTGCCAAGGTGCTTGACGATATTAAAATTACTGAGCGGATAAAACCGCAACAGTAATTCTTTTTTTTAATTTATTATTTATTTTAATATATTACTTGCAGCCTCGACGCCGGGTCCCATTTTCTTAACAACGTCATTCCTGTGAAGCACTATTTCCACTACCTGGACTGTGCTCAAAATATCCAGTTTGCTTATGTTGCCCATGCTACCTATCCTGAATATCTTGCCCTCAAGAGGTCCCTGCCCGCCAGAAACCTGGATGCCCAGTTCCTTTATGCCGCCGCGTAGTTTTTTGTCGTCTATGCCTGTTGGAATTTTCATGGCTGTAACAGTATTTGAGTATCTGCTGTATTTGTTCAACTGCGGGAACATCTCCACGTTCATAGCAGCCGCAGCCGCCCGCAGGGCTTCTGCGTACATGGCATGTCTCTTGATGCGCGCCGGAAGTCCTTCCTCTTTCACGATGCGAAGCGCTTCGTGCAGTGCAAAAAATAACGGAACAGCAGGCGTATAAGGAGTTTGCGCCGTCTCTTTGTTCGCAGATTTCCTGTATGCTTTCAAATCCATATAATAAGGCGGCTTCTCGACCATGGAATCCCATGCCTTCTTGCTCACCGAGATGGCTGATAATCCCGGCGGCGCACCAATGCATTTCTGGGAGCCGACCACGGCTATATCAACACCCCATTTATCCACAAGGACTTCATCCCCGCCGATGGTGGTAACGCCGTCCATAATGAATAAAGCGCCGTATTTTTTCGCAAGTTCTCCTACCTCTTTTGCCGGGTTCCTGATGCCCACGGATGTATCATTATGAACGAGAGTAACGGCTTTTGCCCCTTCAGCCAGCGCGCTCTCCACACGGTCAAGTTCTATGGATTCGCCTTTTGTCCAGTCGAATTTGACAGCTTTTACATTGCCATAGCGCTCGCCAATTTCCCTGAAGCGTTCCCCGAACTTGCCGTTCTCTATGGTGATGAGCGTGTCTTTTTCCCCGATGACGTTCCCGACAGCGGCTTCCATGGCGCAACTGCCCGAACCGCTAATTATATACATATCGTTTTTTGTGCCGAAAAGCTCCTGCAGTGTCTGCCTGCATTCATTGTACATATCGCCGAATTCCTTGCCGCGATGCCCGATTATGGGTTTTGACATGGCGCGGAGTATCCTTGGCGCCACGGGTACCGGGCCCGGTATCATCAGCAAATTATTTTCAAGATTCATAATGGGTTTCTCCTCATACTTGTTGTTTTTTGCCAGAAAAGGGAATCATTTAATATATTTAAATCCTTCAAAGTAAGCAGATATGCACAAAGTCGGAATAGCTGATACCACATTCTCACGAATCAACATGGGAAAAATCGCAATTGATGAGCTGAAAAAAGGCGCATCGGTAGGGATAGAACGCTACACGGTTCCGGGGGTAAAAGACCTTCCCGTGGCGTGTAAAATTTTGATCGAGGAAAAAGGATGCAATATCGTAATGGCGCTGGGCATGTCCGGAAGGGAAGCCATCGACAAGATGTGCGCGCACGAAGCGTCACAGGGGATAATACAGGCGCAGTTGATGACGAACAGGCATATCATAGAAGTCTTTGTGCATGAGGATGAGGCAAAAGACGAGACTGAACTTGCATGGCTCATGGAGAACCGCACACGAGAGCATGCCCGGAATGTCCTTAAACTATTATTTAATAAGGAACAACTTTTGCGTGAGGCAGGAACCGGGCAGAGACAGGGTTTTGCCGATGCCGGCGCGATTAAATAACAAAAAAGGATTTACCCGATTTATTTCAAATCCTGACTTAAAATTGATTGCTGAAAATTAAGTTGATTGCTTGAAATAAACAATTAGAATGATGGACAGGTTGGGGAGTGGGGGTTAGTGTATTAAAAAAGTTTTACCCGTCCATCGCGCACCAATACCAACATTATTGTATATAAATATAACGGATGACTTTTGGAACAATTTCCTCACCATTGTTTGCAAGATTATAAATTCCAAAAGCTTATGATACAAGTAAAAGCATTTATGCAAAGGGAGGAACCCACATATGAATTTTAAAGGTAGCCGAACAGAAAAGAATCTTCTTGCAGCCTTTGCGGGCGAATCACAGGCAAGAAACCGCTATACTTACTTTGGAAGCGCTGCAAAGAGCGAAGGATTTGAACAGATTTCAGCGATTTTCCTTGAGACCGCAGACAATGAAAAGGAGCATGCAAAGATATTCTTTAAACACCTCCGGGGAGGGGATGTTGAGATAACGGCCATGTATCCGGCAGGGGTCATTGGGCTGACTAAAGATAACCTTCTTGCGGCAGCGGAGGGGGAAAAACTTGAATGGGGGACTCTTTATCCCGGCTTTGCAAAGACTGCGGAAGAAGAGGGTTTTCCTGAAGTCGCCGAATCTTTTACCGAAATTGGCGAGGTTGAGCAGTTTCACGAACGGCGGTACAGGGAGCTATTGAAGTTCGTAAAAGCCGGAACTTTCTTTAAGAGGAACAAAACCGTTAAATGGCACTGCCGGAACTGCGGATATATCCATGAGGGGACGGAAGCGCCAAAAGAATGTCCCGCATGCAAACACCCGCAATCATATTATGAGGTACTGGCTGAGAACTGGTAGCCAAATGTCATGAGAATGCAGGATGGCGCCCTTGATTGCGATATTAAACTCTGCAATTCCCTCTGCTGCCGCAACTGCGCTGTCCTGACGCGGGATGAAGTTTCGGAACTGATTGCAAATATCAGGAATGAGTACGCACTGGAACTTGACCCCCGCAAGTATTTCAGGCTGGCAAAGGGTGAGCACGGTATTTACTATGCGATGAAGATGATAAAAGGGCGGTGCATCTTCCTGAATAAGGAGAACCGATGCCGCATATACAAATGCCGCCCGGCTCTTTGCGAGTTATATCCGGTTATTGATGTGGATGCGGTGGATGAGCGGTGTCCGATTGTCAATAAACTGCCCGGGGAGAAGATTGACAGTTTGAAGCGGCAGTATGCGGAAAAGATAGATGAAATGATACAAAAAGAGGAGAAATTCCTGTTTGTTTAGGGATAATTATGGATATTCAATGCATTGAGCCCTATTTCCAGATTTTCCCACTATAGCTATTGGTTACCGGACACCCAAGACACCTGTCCGATATGTGGTGTGCACATTCCTTACAGTTGCACCCGTTTCCGCACGGCGGCATGCTGCTTGTTTCGAAGTTCATTTTCACGGGCATGACGAGGTCTTTCATCGTGGTTATGACGATGCTTACCTCCGCGCCTTTGACAAGGGGATTGCTTCTTAAATGCCCGTCCACAATAGCCTCAAGCGTGGCTATGTCCTCGCCAATGAAAAAAAGACAGAGGTTGTGTTTTCCAGATACGATAAGACCGTTCAGGAAATACGGGCAGTCCTTGAAAATCTCAAGCACGGATGAGGTGTTGTTTGCAATCACATCAACCTTTGCCATGTAGAGGTTCACTTTTTTGAGGTTCATGCCAACAACATGGGACAGCGCCCCTTTCTGTTTGAGCTTATGAACCCTGGCGCTGACCGACGGCTGGGATATTTTGAGTTTTTCAGCCATGTCGTTCTGTGACATTTCGGGGTTGAGTTCAAGCAGGGATAATATCTCCCTGTCTCTTTTATCAAGGTCAAGAAATTCTCGCATATATCCTGATACTCGCTGGATTATTAAATAGTTTTCTATTATTTACAACCAAATAATGACATACACCTATATATTAAAACCATTAAGTTTATAAATTATAATGCAAATATGATTCATGATAATACATGAAACGAAGTATAGTATCCATAGATGAAGAAAAGTGTAACGGCTGCGGCCTGTGCATCCCCAACTGCGCCGAAGGTGCGATAAAGATCATAAACGGGAAGGCAAAACTCGTGGACGAGCGGTTCTGCGACGGTCTTGGGGCATGCCTCGGGCACTGCCCGCATGATGCGATTACGATAATCGAACGAGACGCACCGGATTTCGATGAGACGGCTGTGAAAATGCACCTGAAACCAAAAACGGCTGAGAAAAAGGTGGAGAAAAGCCTGCCTTGCGGATGCCCGGGAAGCATGGCGATGGATTTCAGGGGCGATAAGAAACCACATGCGAAAGCGCCTGCCGGAGCGGCAGCACGGCAGAACTCTGAATTGAGGCAGTGGCCTGTTCAGCTCACGCTCGTTTCCCCGGAAGCGTCATATTTTAAGGATAGCGAACTCCTCGTGGCTGCCGACTGCGTTCCATTTGCATATCCCAATTTCCATTCGGATTTCCTTGCAGGGAAATCGTTGATAATAGGATGCCCCAAGCTGGATGATGCGGAGTTTTATGTGGATAAGCTCACTGAGCTATTGAAGAATAACAACATCAAGAGCATCACGCTTGTGAATATGGAAGTGCCATGCTGTTTCGGGCTGCAAAAGATAGTCGAGGAAGCTGTGGCGAGGTCGGGGAAGGTCCTGCCGATCAGACAGACAGTGATAACGATACGGGGAGAGAAACAATAAAACCGTAATGTATTTTAAGCCTGTAAAGTATCCATGAATGTGTACCGCATCAATACTAAGGATTTTAATCTTGACCTTTCGCTCTCATGCGGGCAGGTCTTCCGGTGGGAAAAAAATGAGTGCTGGACCGGCGTTGTAAACGGAAATCTTATCAGGGCAAGACAGGCTGGTGTTGAGGTTATCATCGACTCGACGCTTGACAAAAAATTCATCCTTAATTATCTCAGGCTCGATGATGACATGGAGAAAATATATGCCTCCATTAACAGGGATGAAAAAATAGACTCGTTAATCCGCAAATACAGGGGTCTGCGGCTGGTACGCCAGGACCCGTGGGAATGCCTGGTATCATATATCTGCTCAAGCAACAACACTATCAGGAACATCAGGAATTCCATAAGGCGCATGTGCGAATGTTTTGGAGAAAAAGTCGATGAAGGATATTATTCTTTCCCGACACCTGAATCGCTCTCGGAACTCCATCTCTGCGACATGGAGCAGTGCAGGCTCGGTTTTCGCGCTCCCCGCGTTCTTAAAATCGCGTCCATGATAACGAACAATGAATTTGACCTGTATGGAATAAAAAACCTGTCCTACGAAGAGGGGCGCAGGGAACTTATGAAAATAGACGGCGTGGGGAACAAGATTGCGGATTGCGTTCTGCTTTTTGCATTCGGGAAGCTTGAATCATTTCCCGTGGATACGCATATCGAACAGATAATGGAGAGGTTTTACGGAGACAAATTCAAAGGTTCGAAGAGTAAAAAAAGGGAAGAGATAGCCGAATTTGCCCGAGAATATTTCGGGGAATATTGCGGGTATGCGCAGGAATATCTGTATATGGAGGATTTGGGATAAAATGGGATGAGCGTGATATTATTCGCGCTTTCCTTGTCAATTCCATAATTATACAATTGTCATTTTATGCTCGCCAGATATGGGTATCCTTAAATTATAAGAAAATCAATTAAAGCCTATGATTCATATCCTTGAAAATATCGATAAGTGGAAGTGCGAATACAAAAAATGCGGTGCAAAATGCTGCGCCGAGGGTATCCAGCTTACAATTGAAGATATAAAAAGGATTAAAGGATTGGGATTTTCACCTGATGATTTCCTTGATTTTGATGAAAAAAATAATGTATTCAAGATTAAGGGAAAAGAAGGAAAGTGTTTTTTCAATGGGAAAAAACTTGAATGCACTATACGGGAAAACGAGCCGCTTGTTTGCCGTTTGCTTCCTTTCAGGATTGTTGAAGTCTCATATTCAGATGAACCATTGATGAAGCTTAGACCCGTTGTGGATTGTCCTGGAGTAGGCCAGGGCAAGAAAATCGACAAGAAAAAAATAGAAGCTGATGCGACATCGTTCCTGCGTGAGAACCAGAAACTCATAAGGGATATCAAGAAGAAGGGTAAGAAGGGCGTTATAGAGGAGCTTTAATCTTTCCGGCTATCTCCGAAACGAGACTCTCCCTGTTCTCCGGCGTCACAGTATAAACCGCAAACTCCCTCCGCATCCTCACCGCAATCGGATGGCTCGATTTCTGATGCAACACCACCAGCATATTTTTATCAGAATCGAGCGCCTCCTCCACTGCGCGAATAAATTCAGGCGACTTGAATTCCATGGGCGCGATTTCATCGATAACTATCAACTCCGAACTCATGGCATTCTTAATGGCAGCCACCCCGATGTTGTTTAAATCATCTAGATTGACGTGGTAACTGCCAACGCGCGGACCGCTGCCCTCCTTATTAGCAAGTATCCCCTGCTTTCCTGTAGCAATGTCCCTTATCTCAAATCCCACGCGCTCTCCTTTTACTCTTATGTCGGCGCTCGTCATGCCGCCGTAGGTGCATGTGAGTTGTTTTAACACGTTGCGGCAGACTGTTGATTTTCCCACGCCGGGACTTCCTGTGATAGCGACCCGTATCATGATAAAAAATAGACCTGTAAAGACTTAAAGAAACCTATAAAGGGATTAAATCAAATCTAACCATGATGAACTTCCAGATTCTCGATGCCGACTACACTTACAGCGATGGAAAGCCCGTTGTGCGGCTCTATGGAAGGGACGAATCCGGGAACAGCGTATGCTGTTCGGCGCCCGGTTTTGAGCCGTATTTTTATGCAAAAGCCCCGCCTGAAATGTCAGCGATTCTTCAGGAGAAGTTCAAAGAGCACATAAAAAAGATAGAACCGGTTAATCGGTTTGAACCAATCGGATATTACAAAAACCCGGTCAGCATGCTCAAAATTATTCTTTACGACCCTAAGGGAGTCCCGGTCATCCGCGATGAGGTCAGGAACATTGTGGATGAAGTGTATGAAACCGACATACTGTTCAGGAACAGGTACATGGTCGATAAAGGGCTTGGCGGAATGGGGTGGGCTAAAGCAGAACCCGCGCCTGAGCCGGTAAATTTCGATGTATTGAGCTGCATAAAAATAACTTCAGGGAAAGTTGAACCTCTGGATATACTGCGAAATGCGCCGCTTCGGCATCTCGCTTATGATATCGAGTGCCTGCCAATAAATGGCGCCATGCCAGTGCCTGAAAACTCACCTATCGTCCTTATGAGCCTTGCTTTTGCTCCCGATTTTGATGGTAAGAAAACACTTGTGCTCGTTGGGAAGGATGCACGAATAGAAGGTGAAACCGAGAGCTGCGGCAGCGAAGAGGCGATGCTCAAGAGGTTTTTCGAGATTATCAGGGAGTACGACCCCGACATCCTTGTGGGCTACAATTCTAATAGTTTTGATGTGCCTTACATTGTGGAGAGGATTAAAACCCTGAATAAGAAAGGAGCGAGGATAGAACCGCTAATGGGCAGGGACGGGAGGACGGTATATTATAAGAAATTCGGGAACACGACGCGGGTAAGCGTGGGCTTATAGACAAATACATAGCTCTTGCCAGGGTGAGCGGAACGCTTCTTCAGGATATCCTTGACGGCGGGCAGACGCAGATGGTGGAGAATCTCATCCTCCGGGAATATATGAGACACGACAGGGTGCTGCCGGCGCGACCTACGGGCGAGATGTCCGATGAGCGCTATGATGAAGGGGAGGAACTGGCGGGCGGGGAGGTGCTGCCGCCAAAGAAGGGTCTTCTTGAGAATATCGTGATACTTGATTACAAATCGCTTTACCCGACTATAATGATGGCGCACAATCTCTGCTATACAACCGAGGTGGTGGGAGAAAGACCGGATGAGGTGGTCAAGGCGCCGTCCGGCGGAATTTTTGTCTCGCAAAAGGTGGTAAAGGGCATCGTGCCTTCAATACTTGAAGACCTCCTTGCAAGGAGGCAGGCGACACGGGAAAAAATGAAGACTGCAAGCGAAGAAGATGCGCGGGTGCTTGATGCCACGCAGCAAGCGCTTAAAATCCTCCTCAACAGCTTCTACGGCTATTCGGGATATGCGCGGGCGCGGCTTTACAGTTTAACCCTCGCAAGCGCGGTCACAAGCTTCGGGCGCGAGAACATCTTGAAGACAAAGAGCCTTATCGAGGATGAAATTAAGGAAATAGTTCTCAAAGACGGCGCAGCTTTCACGAAGGATGAGGCAAAAGAAGGGAAGAACATTGCTTTATCTGTGGTGTACGGGGATACAGATAGCGTTTTTGTAAACCTGCTCGATAAGGAAATCACGCTTGATGATGCTGAACTTGTGGGGCGAAAGATTGCTAAAATCGTGACCTCCTCGCTCCAGAAACCAATGGAACTTGTTTTTGACTCATTCGGGCGCAGGGCGATATTCATAGCCAAAAAGCGCTATGCAGTCCTCCTCTGGGAAAGAACCAGGGAAGGAGTTAAGGAAAAGCTCAGGGTCAAAGGCATGGAGACGGTTCGCCGCGACTGGTGCGAACTCACCACAAAGACCATGGAAAAAGTTCTTGAGCTTGTGCTGAAGGAAGGAAAAGTGGACGAAGCGGTTGAACTTATAAAGAACACTATCGACAGCATCAGGGATATAGATGCACGGAAGCATCCTGAGTTATTCGACAAGTTGATCCTGACGCGCCAGTACACAAAAAAGCCCGAGAGCTACAAGAGCAGGCAGCCGCATATCACCGTGGTGGAGAAGTTAAAAAGCCGCGGGATAATCGCAAACGTTGGGGACAGGATTCCTTTTGTAATCCTTGCTGGAAACGGCTTGTTCGTGGACAGGGCTGAAGACCCCGACTATGCAAGGGAGAAAAATTTGCCTCTGGATGTTGATTATTATGTCATGAAACAGATACTTCCACCCGTTGAGCGCATACTGGCTGATTTTGGCGAGCATGGGGAAAAATTAAGAGTGATGAGAGAGAAGAGGACTCAAAAAGGGCAGCGCTCCTTATTTGAATTTTCGGAGTAAAAACATTGAAAACCCATCCAAGATGTGCACCGTGCCTGTTATCAAGGGTACAGTTCGAGGCTGAGCTTTCCACAAAAGACATAGCCCTGCAGAAGAAGGCTGTGCTTGCAGGGATAGAGGTACTTCGGAAATACCTGGTTGACGGCGCGCCTGCCACGCATCTTTCAACGAAGATACACAGGGAAGCGTACAGGGTGCTGGGAGACATAGACCCATACAGGGAAAAAAAACAGCAGAGCAATGAGGCGGCAAAAAAGCTCATGCCTTTTGCGAAGGATTTTGTTGAGAAGAAGGATTCGTTCAGGCGCGCTGTGCTTGCTGCAATTATCGGAAATTCATTTGATTTCGGAGTGCTGGGTTTTGATGCGGATAAAGCGACAGCAAAAGAAACGATGCTCAGGCAATTTGAGCACGGGCTTGACGTGGATGATACGGACATGATGAAACCAATGCTCGGAGACGTTGTATATCTTGCGGATAACTGCGGTGAGATAATATTTGACACCCTGCTGTTTGAGGAAATCCGGAAATTCGGAGGCAAAATCACGCTCGTTGTCAGGGGCGCGCCGATTCTGAATGATGTCACTATGAAAGAGGTAATGGAACTCGGTCTTGATAAAAAGGTGGACCGGGTGCTCACCACGGGTTCAAATGCCATCGGTTTATGTTTGCAAGAAGCGCCGCCAGAGCTTGTGGAGGCGCTCGGGAAGGCATCGCTTATTATCAGCAAGGGGATGGCAAATTATGAGACCATGTCGGAGTATGATTTCAAGCCGATAGCGTATCTTCTGAAGACGAAATGCGAATCGGTAGCAGAGGCGATGGGGTTGAAGAAGAATATGAATGTGGCGAGAGTGGAAGAGTAATAATATTTAAATAGATTTAGGATGTTTCGATATTTGTAAAATATTATGACCGGGGATTTACACAAAGACGCAGAGCAGCTTTCGACCTTATTTTTTTATTCCGGTGGCATGTCGGTAATGAAGAAGAGGCGAATTGGGCAAAAATCAATCAGCATGAATATGCTATTAAAGAAAGAATCTTAAACCTGAAACATGTACAAAAATGTAAAAAAGCTAAATCGGAAGGGGAAAATACTGATACTCGAAATAAAATACAAATCGTATATAAAGAGTATGTAGAGCCATTTTTTTACTATTGGGTTTGCATCGATCCGTCTTTCAGCCCCAAGGATGTATTTGATGAATTTTCAAAAGGTTGTGAAGTTGGAAAATGGGACTTTTTAAATCCTTTCACCTACGAACCAGTTGATAAGCTCTGTTATTATGTACGATTTGATACAAAATATAAATACGAAATTCTATCCCCAAAATATCATCATCTGATCCAAAAAAGAATTATTGAAATCTGTAAAGAATATAATCAGGAATATGTTGATAGTAAAATTTTACCAAACAATGTAAGCTTCTACACATATGCTCCAATTTCAGAAGCGCCTTGTTTTACAGCAAGACGGATGAAAGCTAAATTGACGAATCTGCTTAATACAGAAATTCCAGAAATCAGAGAAGAAATTTTAAAAAAAGTGAGAGACCCTGAAAAATCTCCGTGGTCAGCAGGAACTTTCTATGCACTGTCGTTGAGAATCCCTCCCAACAAAATTACAATTCAATACACCCTCGATGAAATTCAAATACCTGATGAGCCAGAAAAACTTGAAAGTCTAATAGAAAGGTTAAGAGAAGATATAAAAAATGTGTATCATTTTGATTCTCATGAATTGACCACAAATATGATACTAATGTACAAAACGCAGGTAATGCGAGAAAAATTAAATGAAAAAAGTCTTTTTGAAGAAAAATCACCTATTTTCGAAGTAACTCATAGGACTGAAACTACACCTATCCAATGGGGATTAATAAAATGCGAACAAGAAAATGCATTTTATGACTTTGTTAGAGATATGCATCAATATTTAATTGAGGCTTCAAAATCATCTAAAATTTTTAAAAATCGCAAAGAAATAAAAGAAATTGATTTACTAAACACACTCCGAATAGCAGGGTCACATGATATTGGAATGAATTATGATGGCGGAAATGAGAAAGTTCGTCAAAATGCTGGGAAATATTATAACGAACTTATTGGAAAAACCATTCCAACCAATAATACCGACTTCCTTAACCTTCAGACCAAAATTTTACATCTTGTTTTTAAAGTAATGGATAGAATTTATAAAGAACAAATGGTTTAACTGGTTTTACACACCCATCGCATTTGCAATCGGCGCCGGCGGTCTTATCGTGCCGGGCGCGCCACTCCCTGAGAAAAGTCTGCTGGAATTATTTATTAACCGCCACCGCCATTAAGACCATGAGGAAAGAAAATTATGGAATCTGTTTATTTCTACGAAGATAAAGTCAGCAAAGACATGGCAACGGTACTGGAAGACGATTTCTTCAAACGCATCGGCTATACGGTGAGGGAGTGCAAGCTCCTCGGCTCAGAGCGCAAGGGTTATTTCCTGTATATCAAAGCCAATTCAGAAGACATCGACCGCGCAGAAGAGAAATTCGAGGGCGTCGGTCTGGAAAAGCTCATTGGCGAAGAAAAGAAAATAGTCACTGCCTCTTTTATCGCGGAAGAGGAGAATGCAGCAAGCGGCATGGGAATGATGTTTGGCTAGGAGCCAATATTGAATCATGCGAATTCTCGTCCACGTCTGCTGCGCGCCATGCTTTACATATCCCCATAAACGGCTGCTTGAGGATGGGCACGATGTGACCGCTCTTTTTTACAACCCGAATATCCATCCTTATACTGAATATAAGAACCGGATGGAAGCACTTGAAAAATATGCGCAAATTAAAGGAACAAGAGTAATTTATAAGGATTACGATATGGAGAATTACCTTCGCGGCGCCCTTGCTTCCCCGGACAGGTGCGAATTCTGCTATTCCCTGAGGCTTGCCGAAGCAGCGAAAACCGCGCGCCAGTTCGGATTTGACGCCTTCACGACAACACTCCTCATCTCGCCATACCAGAAGCATGAACTGCTCGCCGGAACCGGGGAAAAAATCGCGGACGAGTATGGCATAAAATTCTATTATGAGGATTTCAGGGAAGGATACAGGGAATCCCGCGAGCTTGCAAGGGCTCTTGAATTATATATGCAAAAATACTGCGGCTGCATTTTCAGCGAAAAAGAGCGGTATTACAAGAAAAAACCTTGAAACTGGATTTATTTTTCCAAACGTATTAATTCTCCTCGTGAACCCACCATTCGCCTTCTACCGTGTGCTCTTTCTTCCATATCGGGACTTCAAGTTTCAGGCGTTCAATCGCTTCTCTTAATACATGAAAAAGCTGTTCCCTGTGACCTGCCGCGACAACGATATAAACAATATCTTCACCAGCCGGGATTATGCCCGTCCTGTGATGCATCAGCACATCGATTATGCCTTCTTTTTCCCGAAGACTGACGCATATTTCATCCATTTTTTGCCTAGCAAGCCCCCCGTATTCCTCAAATTCAAGATACTCAGTTCGAGCGCCCTTATTTTGCGCCCTGACGATACCTGTGAAGGTCCCTATAGCGCCTGTTTTTCCAAAATCTTTTGATTTTCTGACTTTATGGACGAGTGAGTCCAGTGTATGGTATTCCGGCTGCTTAAGGATCATTTCCACGAGTTCCTCGATATCGGCACTTTCCGGATTTTCCAATTGTTTAATAATTCCCGCGGCTTTTACATCGCCAAGTGCTATTTTGGGGAGTTTGCTATCCTTAAAACCCTCGACCACTGCAAAATCCATCCCTTCATTTGCAAGCTCGTCAATTGCAGCTGTAAGATTATTATTCCTTGAGAATTTCACAAGTTCTTCAGGGGTAACCGCGACAACCACGTCCGCGCCTGCATTCGCATGTTTCCATGTATCGGTACCGGGCGTGTTTATCCTGTGCCCGTGCATGTGCTTAATTGTCCCGACAGAACCGCGCTTTGAAAGTGTGCTTACCAGATGTTCCACTAATGTTGTTTTCCCTGTTTTTTTGTATCCCACGACCGAGATTATCTTCATAAAGCGACACCTCGCTTTATGCGGTGTTCAGGTATGCTGTTGCATACCTGTCGTTTGAAAGCCGAAACTTCGGCTTGCGCAGTACCCACGTATGGCAAAGCCATACGTGTATGCGCCCATAAACAGGCGCGACGGTTTTTGATTAAACTTTCATAAAGTTTTTTCATAAACAACTACATGGATTCGGGGGCTGTAATCCCGAGCGTATCGAGCGCATTCGCAAGCACGATGCGGGAGCAGTCAACAAGAGCAAGGCGCGCAGCCCTGAACTCAGGTTCGGCATCAAGCACAGGCACATACCTGTAGAACTGGTTAAAAGCATCGGCAAGTTCCCTTGCATAAATGGCAAGGATATTGGGTTTTAAATCCCGTGATGCGATATCGATGGCATTTTCAAACCCGGACAACTTTTTTATGAGTGCTATTTCCTGCTCCTCAAGCAGTACATTGGGGTCAAAAACCTCAAATGCAATTCCATCTTCCTGCGCTTTCCTGATAATGCTGCATGCCCTGGCATGTGAATACTGGATAAACGGAGCTCCCTGTTTTTCAAAGTCAACAGCCTCCTTCCAGTTAAACGTGGTTGCCTTTTCGGGTGATATCCTGATAATATCGTACCTCACGGCGCCGATGCTCACAAACGCCGCCACCTTCCTTTTAAAATCCTCATCTTTTTCAGGAAGCTTTTTAGCTACCACTTCATAAGCCGCTTTTTCAACCTCGTCCAGAAGTTCATCAGCCGAGATGAAAACACCTCTTCGCGTACTCATTGAGCCTTCAGGCAGCGATACGAACTCAAAAATCACGATTTCCGGCTCCTTAAGACCGAGAATCCTAAGCATCGCTTTTAGCTGGGATGAGATGAGCTTGTGGTCTGCGCCGAGTATATCTATCATCCTGTCGCATTGTTTTGCTTTCCATTCATGGTATGAAAGGTCGCGCGTGGTGTAAAGAGATGTCCCGTCCGAGCGTTGGATTACCAGCGACTTTTGAATCCCCACGTCGTTTAAATCAACCATGAGTGCCCCGTCCTTTATCATGGCACGGTCAAGTTTTTTAATCCGCTCCATCATTTTGTTTACGTCGCCGCCCCGCACGAACTGCGATTCCCATGTGAATTTGTCATGGTGGATATTTATGCGGCGCAGGGATTCTTTTATCCCCTCCATGGCGGTATCAATGGCGTCTTTGAATTTTTTATTGGTTTCCGGGTCGCCTGTCTCGTATTTTTTCATTATGGCATCCACTTCGGGCGAATGCTCTTTTTCATCCACAAGATTCTTATTTGCGTTGATATAGACCTCGGCTATAGCATGGTCTTTCTTTTTGCTTACATCGAATTTAAAATTCTCAAGTCCCCAGACAACCACGGCAATCTGCCTTCCCATATCGTTTATGTAATACTGTGTCTCGACATCATAACCTGCGCGCGTAAGTACTCTGGCAAGTGTGTCGCCAATTACCGAGTTCCTGATATGACCGATATGCAGCGGACCGTCAGGGTTTGCAGATGTGTGCTCAAGTATGACTTTTCCCCTGTTATCCAGGTTCCCGAAATTTTCCCTTTCAAGCAGCACGCGCAGAACGGTTTCATTTAAGAACGAGCGGCTAACGAAAAAGTTGATGTAAGGTCCTGCCGTCACTGCCTTTTCGATGAAGGAATCTGGCGGTATTTTGATATTTGCATATATGATTTCAGATATCTCATTTAACGCCATGTCTTCGGCTTCAAATCCCGCTTTAGCCACTGCATTCGATAATACAGATAAAACTTCATCTTTGAATTTAAGGTACATAAATCGAAATTAACACACCAGCTTAGTACATAATTTTTTCTTAAAAGATTTAATAAACAATATTATCCTGACTGGTAACCAATGTGGTAATAAATGTATTTTTTATTATTCAAACCTGGTAACATATATGATAATGCTTGTTTGGAGATTGCATCCAGAAGTGGTCTGGAAAACTGTTATAACCCTTCAGGATATACTTGTAATTTACAAAGGAGATATGGCATGCAGGGCATCCTGATATACTCTACCAGAAACTGTCCGAATTGCAGGGTACTGAAGCAATTCCTGAAAAATAAAAATGTACGATTTACTGAGGTAGATATGGCTACCCCGGCAGCATTGACTGAACTGAGGATGAACGGCGTATTCACGATGGCTGCGCCGGTGCTGCAAATAGGTAATAAATTCCATACATATAATGACCTGTTTACACAGGACAGGATAAACCAGGATAAGCTGGAATCCCTACTTAACGAAGGAAAGTAGGGATTTCAGCAAGTTATGCTTTGACTCTGGTGAACCCACGGGTTTCAAATCAAAGTCTTGTATTGGCTGTGAAGGATGAAATTGCATGACCGACTAAAAGAGGTGCAATAAACGATGGGCAAATATATTGAAGTTCAGATATTAAATCTTATGCAGGAACATAAAGGGGAGCTGTTAGATGCGTTCCTGAAAGAAAAAGAGCCCAGATATCGGTGATTCCCAAAGTGAGGACAACCGACGGGCATCTTATGGACTGGGACAGGAACACCATCGTCAAACAGCTTTTGAAGGAGACAAAACTCTGCGAGCAGTTCCACGGGATAGCGCCGATCAGCGAAGAGGAAGCAAAGGAGATAGCCAGGGAAACCGAGAAGAGAATAAAGGACATGGGCGTGAAATTCCTTTCAGGGCCGCTGGTACGCGAACTGGTCAATATCATACTTCTTGAACGCGGGCATACAGAATGGCGCAATATCTCAACGAGGGTAGGCACACCTGTTTTTGACGCTTATCGCATTGATATGGGCACGGGCTTTGAAGCCAATGACAATGCCAACCTCCAGGAAAATGCGGAGACAAGCCACAAGAAAAAAGCGGATAAGATGAGCAAGGAGCAGTATCTTCTCATGCTCCCGCCGCGGCTTGCGGACTCGCATCTTAACGGCGATATCCATATCCATGACCTTGAATACCTGGGAACGCGCGCTTTCTGCCAGGACTGGGACCTGCGGTATTTCTTCTATTACGGTCTCATGCCTGACGGAAGCGGCACAAAGGCAAGTGTGGCAGGGCCTGCAAAGAAAGCCGAGGTTGCGATACTCCATGCCGTGAAAGCCCTGGGAAGCGCTCAGACGAATTTTGCTGGCGGGCAGGGATTCTATAATTTCCTTACCTTTATGGCGCCATTTTTTGAAGGCATGGGCTACAAGGAGATAGAGCAGCTCATGCAGATGTTCGTTTATGAAATGACCCAGATGATGGTGGCGCGCGGCGGGCAGCTGGTATTCTCCTCCGTCCAGTTGTCTCCCGGCGTCCCAAAACTCTGGCGCGATAAGCCAGTTGTTTATAAAGGCAGTGTCTGGGACGGCGTAATGTCCCCCAAACGCACATACGGGGAATTCGAGCGTGAGGTTCGCCTGTCGTTTGAAGCGCTGATGAACGTTATGCTTGAAGGGGATTACTGGGGAAAGCCGTTCAATTTCCCGAAACCCGAGATAAGCATCGAGCCTGATTTCATGGTCGAGGATGAGGATTTCAACCGCTCGCATCCTGATATTTTAAGCTACGACGAGCTTTATACGAAGGCGTTTGAACTTGCAGCCAAGTACGGAGCGCCGTATTTTGACAACCAGCTGCCTGAATACAGGGGCGCGGGGAAGGGCATAAGCTGCTACCAGTGCTGCGCATATAATTTCTCATCATCGCTCGAAAAAGACTCCGAGTTTGAGGAGAAGCTTTACTTCAGGAACGGCAAGCATTTTTCAATGGGCGCCTGGCAGGTAGTATCGCTTAACTGCCCGCGGGCCGGGTACAAGGCAAAGAAGAACGACGAAGCGCTTTTTGCGGAACTCAGGCAAATGATGGACATGTGCATGGAACTCTTCAAGGTGAAGCGACAGTGGATGAATATTGTTATCAAGAATAACAGGATGCCGTTCGCCACCCAAAGACCGAAGGACCCATACACCATGCAGCGCGGCGAAATTGCCGTTGATACGAAGGGGCTTGTTTATACTATCGGCGTGGTGGGCATCAATGAGATGGTGCAGCACCATACAGGGAAGCAAATCTATGAGAGCGAGGAGGCGCGCAGGCTTGCTATCCGCGCCATGTTCGAGATGAAGTTCTATGCAAAGGAACTCTCGGAGAAGCACGGCATGGAGATAGCCCTTGCAAGAACGCCTGCGGAGACGACTGCACAGAGATTTGCGGTCTCAGACCTGCTTCATAAGGAATACAGGAAGTGTGCAGAGCCGATCATCAAAGGCAATGTCCCGGAGGCGCTCTCGCATATCCACGAGACGCGCGACCTGCCGGTATATTACACCAACGGCACGCATGTGCCCCCGGGCGCGGACGTGTCGCTCCCGCAGCGCATCAAGCTTGAAGAGACTTTCTTCCCGATAGTGGACGGAGGCAATATCCTTCATATCTGGCTTGGCGAGGCTGCCCCTGACCCGCACGGGCTTAAGGAGTTTGCCATGAATATCGCGAAGAACACGCAGGTGGGCTATTTTGCTTTCACGAAGGATATGACTGTTTGCATGGATGATTTCCATGTGGCGTCAGGATTGCTTGATGAGTGCCCCAATTGCGAGAGCGATAATGTGGAGCATCTTTCCCGGGTTACTGGATATATTCAGGCTGTTTCGGGGTGGAATGAAGGGAAGAAACAGGAGCTGAAGGACAGGAAGAGGTATGGGGTGGGGGTGTGAAGATGAGCATGGGCAAAATAAATAATTGGAGATGGTATTTTGGGGAGTAAAGGCTTAAAATTTCGGAAAATTGACCTTCATATACATACTCCAGCTTCAAAATGTTTTGAAGATAAAAATGTTAAAGCCGATGCGATAGTAAAGAAATCTATTGAACTGGAGTTAGATGCAATTGCAATAACAGATCACAATTCGGCTGAGTGGATTGATGTTGTTAAAGAGAAAGCGAAAGGTACATCTTTAGTTATTTTCCCCGGAGTCGAGATAACAACATCAGAAGGATTGCATATTGTGGCATTATTTGATATCGATAAATCAAGAGCTGTTATTGAAAATTTTTTAGGAGCTATTGATATCACTCCTGATAAATATGGTGCTACAGACACAATTTCATCATTCAACGCACAGCAAGTGATTGAAAAAATTGTAGAACGTCATGGATTAGCTATATTGGCTCATATAGATGGTTATAAAGGTGCTTTTAAAGAACTTAGCGGTAATCCAAGGCTAAAGCTATTTAATGAAGCTGAGTATGTCGCTGTAGAATGCGAAGGAAAAAACCTGCCATCCGACCTGAAAAAAGAAAAAGGTTTTAAGAGAATTCCAACCTTCTTCTTAGTTTCCGATAATCCAGACCCTGAGGATGCAAAAAAACACTCTATTGAAGGAATTGGATGCAAGTTTTCGTATTTCAAAATGGATGTTATCGATATTGAGGGGTTAAGGCAATGTTTTTCAGATCCTAAAGTGCGAATAATGTTAACAGATGAAATATCCGAATATAAATTTCCACAAATTTTGAGTTTAGGAATTTGCGGTGGTTTTTTAAGAGATCAATCTATTGAATTTTCACCGGGATTAAATTGTATCATAGGTGGAAAAGGTACTGGTAAGTCTTTACTTGTTGAATTCTTGCGCTTTACCTTAGATCAACCCTCCAACGATGCCAAAATTTTTGATGATCATACCAGTAAACTTGAAAAACAATTGGGGACGGGGCAGAAAGTAATGGTTGCTTTTCAACTTGAGAATGGTGCCCAGTATAAAGTTGTTAGAACATATGACGGTTGCGAAGATGGAGAAATTATTGGTGCTTCTGAATGCAAAAATATTGAGACCGAGGAAATATATCAAGGAGATCTAGCAACATTATTTCCTATTTTGGCATACAGTCAGTTGGAAGTTATAAAAATATCAGAAAGGGAGGAAGCACAGTTAGAACTCATTGATAAATTCATAGAAACTGCCGCATTTGAGGATAGAATAAAAGGTTTATCTATAAAATTGAATTTAAATGACGAAAAACTTTCTAAAAGTATATTAGCTAAAGAACAGGCATCCTCTTTGAACGTTGACTTGAGTACAGTTGATACTCAGATTAAAAATATTGATGAATTATTAAAAAATCCGATCTTTACAGAATTAAAAACATTAGAAAAAAAGGATATAATTTTGAATAAAAATTTTTCTCATGTTGCCAATATTCAAACGCAAATAGAAAGTACAAAAGAGAACATAAATAAACTTACTTTTGAAGAAATAGATGAAGAATTCACAGAAGATGAAGAGATTGCAAATACTTCAGATATTGCCGTAAGAGCTAAGGCGCTTGCTGTCGAAAAACTAGAAGGCATTGTTTCAGAGATATTGCCACTCAGCTCTTCCATAAATGAGTACATGTCCGCCTGCCAGTGTAATTTAGAAATAAAAAGGAGAGAACATGAAGAACTACTCTCAGCTAAGGGTATAGATCAAAATATTGAAACCAAAAGAAGACAGCTCGTCAAGAGGATGAAACATTTGGAGAGTGAAAAAGCGAAGTATCAATCTTTGGTTGATCAATTTGGAGGTTTGTCCTCAGAAAGACAATCCTTATTGGATTCCTTGGATAAAGTGAATGAAGAATATTATGGTGAGCGAAAAGAGAAGTATAAAGAATTAACTGAGCTTTCACATCAAAAGTTGAAACTGGAAATATCACACAAAGCCAATCGTAGTTTATTCAAGGATGAATTAAAAGCTTTGTTAAAAGGATCGAAAATAAGGGAACAAGTTATTGATCAAATAGTCAGCGCGCTGTTGCCGAGAGATTATATAGAATTGATTCTGACAAGAAATATAGATGAACTTGCTACTAAAGCAGATATAGCTCAGGAAACTTCTCGGAAAATTGTTGAAAAACTTTGGAGCATAGAAGATTTCAAAGATATTTTGAAGGTACAACATACGTGCTATCCTGAGGATTCGCCCTCGATTAAGTTTCAGAAAGAAGATGGCGAGTATTATCCACTGAAAGAATTATCAGTCGGGCAAAAATGCACCGCATTATTAATAATAGCCCTTTTAGAGGGAAAAATGCCAGTGATTATAGATCAACCTGAAGATGCTTTGGACGTTGCATCAGTATGGGAAGACATTACATTAAAATTGCGTGTGAATAAAGAAAATAGGCAGTTCATACTAACCACTCATAATTCAAGTGTTGCAGTAGCATCTGATTCTGATAAATTTATAGTGCTTGAGGCAGGTTCGCAGAGGGGCGGAGTTAGAACTACTGGTGCCATAGATCGAAACGATGTTAAAAAAGAGGTCATGGAACACTTAGAAGGCGGCGATGAACCGTATCTAATACGTCAGAAAAAATATAACATAACAATTTAGACGATAATTATGCCAATAACAACAAAGGTTTTCTTTGTGGTGATGTCCATGCTAACCTCCTGCGCCCTCCCTCTCACCAAACCCAGCCCCCTCCCGCGCGTGCCTCCACTGGCGTAGCCCCGCCGGCAACCACTACAAACCTGCGTGCGGTCGAACACGGATGACACAGATTCAACGGATTTTCACGGACTTGTTATTCTGTGCGAATCCGTATTACCAGTTAAATCCGTGTTCTATGCCTTTTCGGCTTTATCAGAGGCGCCGATGTATTAAATCTGCGTTTATCGGCGTTCATCTGCGGTTTCGTTTTTTGAGATGCGCCGAAAATTAATCGTGATAAATTTATAAAAGTCAAGGCGCTTCATGGAATTCCAGCCCCCTCAATTCCTACTGATGCCTCGCCCTCCCATCCCGCAAACACACGGCGCCGCCAGACGAGCGCGAAGGGTGGGGGCGCTAAATAGTCACCGAATAAAAAAAATTATAACCGAACAAACTCATCAAGCGAATATCCTGACTCTTTTATTATAGCCCTCAGAGTCCCTTTTGGAATATCAGCACCTGGATGATTGGGGACTGTAACTCTTCTTTTTGTATCTGGGTTATACCAGATTTCATGGCTGCCCTTTGCATATCTGTCAAAAACGAATCCACACTTCTTAAGCTTCTTAATGACATCTGATGCTGTCATTGACGGGAGTCTTGTCATGCATTTACACTAATAGGAACAGAGGTAGTAATCGTAAAACTCTTTTTTTCCTTGATGTCAAATGGAAGCGGATCCCCGTGTTCTATATACGACTCAATCAATTTTTTAGCAACATCCTGTGCAATTTCAATGGTCTCAGCAATTGTTCTCCCCTGAGCGATTAACCCCTGTAATGTATCGCTTGTTGCAAGATAGCCCCCTTCATCAAGCTTTTCAATTTTAATATTTATCATGGCTTCCGTCATTAAAATACCTCTATACTTAAAATCACTATTCGATGCTATAATAAGTTATTCATATAATATAAGAATTCCTCTGGGCAGAAGCGCCGAAGCATTAAATCTGCGTTCATAAACCGAAACTTCGGTTTACGCAGTGTTGGGGTATGCGAAGCATACCCCTCGTTTGATAAAACTTTCATAAAGTTTTGCGTTCATCTGCGGTTTTTTATGTAGTTTTACCAACATCGTTTTTTTAGATCGCGCCGCATATTAATCGTACTGAATTTATAAAATTCAAAGCGCTTCATGGGATTTCAGCCCCCTCAATTCCTGCTGAAACCTCGCCCCCTCACGCAAGCACACGGCGCCGCCAGACGAGCGCGAAGGATGGGGGCCGCCTCAGATTTTCTGATTAAAATTAGTAGTTCTGGTTAACGGCAATGCTGGTTCGGAGAAGGATTGGAAGTTGACGATTTCTTCTGTGAACTGTATTTTTTTATAATATGACAGAGAGTGTTCCCTGTCCACTTAGAAATTCAGGATTTTTGAAATGCACTGTTTATGAAATCTTTATGTTGCTTTGACCATACTTTATTTGGTGTGGCTTTTATCCATTCAACATATCTATCAATGAAATCCAATCGTTCCTTGAAATTGGTCTCTTTCTCCTTCTTTAATTCTCCTAAATCAATTTTCATCAAAACCTCCCAGGTATCTTTTAGCATTATTATCTGAGACCTTCAGTTTAGTCAAAAACATCTTGAGCAATACAATATCTAAATTATCTTTAAAAAGCTTGAACAGGAACCTGGCATCTTCAATATCCTTTTCCGACCCCAGAAATAGCTTGTAGGGAATCTGCAATTCAAGTGGAGATAGGTATAATGACTTATCTGCAAGCTTTACATGCCTTCGATTTTCAAGTGAATATCTGTCAAGGTCATTTTTTACAAATTTGAGTTCAATGTTCGGAATAAAACTTCCTTTATTAGCTATTCTTATGGCATGATGATTTTTTAAATAATCGTTATACGCCTCATAAGAGTTACCGGTATTGAGGCATTCGTAGCTCTGCTCTATTTCGGACCAGAATTTTAAGAATTTTTCAAAAGATATATTTTCGATAAAAATGTCCACGTCTTCGCTCATCCTGCTTCGCCCGAAAAGAATAGCGACATAACCAGAAATAATTACATATTTAATATTATTCGTTTCCAGATGTTCTGTGAAACTTAAAACGAAGCTATCCAGTAAAGAAAACTCCCTGTCGAATATTATTTCATCCTCTTTGATTTCAATTTCCATTTATTCTTCCTGCTTCATTAATCCGCTTTTACTTTGTTTCGTATAATCATTCATATCTTTCCTTTAAATGCTTATTCAGCAACAACGTCTATGTTATTATACCATTCTATTTATTTAAATCTGCGCCTCCACTGGCGCCTCCTCGTTCCCTGCGCCGGAACCGCAACGAGCCTGTGCTGCGCGGTGGAAGCGAACACGGATGATACAGATTCAACGGATTTTCACGGACTGTTTATCTGTGCGAATCCGTGTTATCCGTCAAATCCGTGTTCTATTGCCTTTTCGGCTTTATCAGAGGTGCCAAAGCATTAAATCTGCGTTCATCTGTGGTTTTTTATGTAGTTTTACCAACATCGTTTTTTGAGGATGCGCCACAAATTAATCGTGATAAATTTATAAATTTCAGACGGGATTTACAGGATTAACTGGATTGAATCTTGAATTTATCCTGCGAATCCTGTTATCCTGTCAAAAAAATCAAATGCCATAAAACCCATTCCATTCAAAAGCTCCTCGAAATTTCAGCCCACTCAATTCCTGCTAATGCCTCACGCAAACACCACGGCGCCGCCGGACGAGCGCGATGGACGGGGGTGTTCGGATGGAAATGTAACTGCTTACAATCGTAAGAGATGATTATATTTAGATAAAAAATATACACTCGCTACATCGTTTCTTCCCGCAGAACTGCTTCCCGTACTCAACGATTAGGGCATGGAATTCCTTATACAGGGGAACGTCCCTGGGCAGTGAACTCTCAAAAACCGATTGCAGTTTCCCGTAATCGCCTTCAATCCCAAGACATTTGCATATCCTCTTCGTATAGGCATCGATGACGAAACTGGGTTTGTCAGCCGCGTATAGAACGATGCTGTCAGCCGTCTCCTGTCCTATGCCATTGAGAGAAAGAAGTATCTCCCGGAGTTCATTGCCCTGTTTTTCAAGTAAATCCGGATTCTCGGAAAAAAATGCAGAGATATTCTTAAGCCTGTTTGCCTTTTGCCTGTAAAAACCTGTGCATCTTACCAGCGTTTCCAGCTCCGGAATACCGGCCTTTGAAAGGGGTTCAGGTTCCATCAGTCCCCGCTCTTTCAAGTTTCGTATTGCCCGTTCCACATTCTCCCATTTGGTCTGCTGGGTCAGGACTGCTCCTATTACAACCTCAAAAGGAGTGTCGGCGGGCCACCATTGCTGGTGCCCGAATTGGTTCAGGAGCTTATTGTAAATACTATTCATCATACAAACTTTACGCCAAGGTTGGAAAGCCCGTTGCGGATTGCAAGATTAATCAAAAATGGAGTCAGGGACTCTATCATATATGAGGATGCAAGACCGCCGCCATCAAGAGGGCGAAGTGCTTTGATTTCCTTTGTGAGCTCCATCACTGTCCTTTTTGCCCCCTCATCATCGCCGCAAACCACAACATCGTAATCAAGACTCAATTCAAGATTCGCCAGCTTCTTTGCGGAAATATTATGATAAGCAGATACGACTTTTACGCTTTCCGGGAGAGTGTCCTTGATCTCAAGCGCAGCGCTTCCCTGTTTTGGCGGCGTGAATTCAAACCATTTATTTTTTTTCATGGGGACAACAAGCGAGATAACAATCTGGTCCTTAAAATAAGGCCGCAAGTTTTTCAACAGCGGCACAACACCCTGGTACGGGACAGAAAGCACAACGACATCTGCGTCGCCGATGGCAGTT
Organism: Candidatus Methanoperedens sp.; assembly: GCA_027460605.1. Lineage (GTDB taxonomy): Archaea > Halobacteriota > Methanosarcinia > Methanosarcinales > Methanoperedenaceae > Methanoperedens. Next base: position 2,583 of record JAPZAN010000068.1, on the reverse strand, counting down.
TCATTGCTGCATCCCGTGATGCCGCAACAGAGCAATCCTTTGCTTAAGAGAGTGCCCGAATAATCGCCGGCCGCCTTGACTGCCTTTTCAATCTCCCGCGAGCATATTGAAATTTCATGTTTTAACGCCCATCGAAGGGCGAATCCCTCCCCGATACTGCCCGTGCCCCCGAGTATCGCTATTTTCATAACTTTTCCTTCATGATTTTGCGCATCGTATGCATATTTTCCCTGTGCATGGACACAATGAGGTCGCTAAGTATTGCGAAAATGAACATCTGGATTCCGGTAACTATGAGAAGAGTTGCAAGAATCGTGAGAGGTATATGGTTGATATTTCTAAGCCATTCATCTACTACATAGATGCCAACTGCCATTCCGCTAATTGTGAGAAGCCCGCCGATTATGTTGAAATAAAAAAGGGGATTGTGCGTCCGCGCAAGAAGATATATGGTTGAAGCGATGCGAAACCCGTCCCTGACAGGCTGCAATTTGGTAGCTGCGCCGCTTACCCTGGCAAGATAAGTTATCGGGACCTCCACGATTTTGAGGTCTTTCTTCACGCATTCAACCGTGATTTCGGTTTCGACCTCAAACCCTGTCCTGTTCAATTCGATTTGTTTGATAGCATTATTGTTAAAAGCCCTGTAACCTGAAAGTATATCTTCAAGCCATATGCCGTATGCAAAGCCGAATATCTTGTTTAATATCCTGTTCCCGAAAAGATTCAAACCGGTAAATGCGCCTTTCTGGTAATGTGCGAACCTGTTACCGATAACGTGGTCGGCGTGACCGGATACAACGGGTTCAAGAATTTTATCAATCTCCTCTGGAAGATATGTCCCATCCCCGTCTATCATTACCACATATTTGCTCGTTATTAATTGGAATGCCTGGCTCACGGCCTGTCCTTTTCCGGTTCCACTCTGGATTACTACCCTTGCACCGGCATTTTTCGCCTTCTCTACCGTACCATCCGTGCTATGACCATCGATTACAAGGATATCTGAAAACCCGAGGGACTTGAATTCTTTTATAATTCCATCTATCGTCTTTTCCTCATTGAGCGTGGGAATTAATATACAGACTTCTTCTTTATTCATTTCCCTTCCTTATTCTTTTGTTTATATTTAATATTTGGTGGCTTAATTAACTACAATCTGGTCCCTGCATAAACAGTGACTATCCCAAAAGTGAGGTCGTAAAATCCGATTTCCGACAAACCGGAGCCTTTCATAAGTTTGATAAATTCATCCCTTTTTGGAAACGCCATCACGGATGAGGGCAGATAACTATATGCACCTTCTTTTTTCGAAATAATAGCGCCTGCAAGCGGCAATATCCCCTGGAAATAAAGATAATAAATCGATCTGAAAACCTTATTCTCAGGCTGCGAGAACTCAATAATTATAACTTTGCCTCCCTTTTTAACTACGCGGTTCATTTCTGATAGCGATTTTTTGATATCTGCGACATTCCTTATCCCGAAAGCAACAATTGCACCATCAAAAGTCCCATCCTTAAATGAAAGGTTTTCGGCATCGTTCCGGATGCATTGGATATTCCCTATATTTTGCTTTTTTATTTTCTTTTCGCATAATTGCAGCATTTCATTACAGAAATCCGATGCAACGACTTGATTTTTATTTTTATTTGAAACTTCTATTGCGACATCCCCTGTCCCGGAACAGACATCAAGTATGTAGCCGGAGGGCAGTTTTGATACTGCAAACCGCCGCCAGTATCTATCCCGTCCCATGCTCAACAGGTGATTGAGAAGGTCATACCTGGGGGATATTCCTGCAAACATTTTCCGGATGTATTCTTTTTTATGCAATTGATTCCTCTTTTTTTTTGTGATTTTCTCCTTTAAAAAACCAGAATGGAAATCAATTTACCAAAACTTATAACTTATCTTGGTTATAAGAAGAATGTATGAACCAGATTAATAGCAAGGATATTAAATCAGAGGTAATGCGTGTTATCCTTAATATATCCAAGGGTCTTGCCAAAGAGAACCAGGGGGCACTTTTTATCATAGCGGACAGGGATAAAATCGAAGGCAGCTACCACCTCCATTATCCCCAGATCCGGTTTGCAGGGAATCTCCTGAGTACGGGAATGGAGGCGGTGGTTGAAAAACTTGCCACGCTTGATGGTGCCATGATTTTTTCACCTGACGGGGATTTGATCGCTTACGGTTCCAGGATATTAAAAACCGAAACATTGATAGGCTTCGGCACCCGGCATTCGGCAGCAAGAGGCATAACATTATATGACGATTCCTTTACCGCCGTCCTTGTCTCTGAAGAGAGCGGGTGGATAAAAGTTTTCCAGAAAGGAGAGATTGTTCTTGAAACAGACTCGGTCGATATCGAACCTTCCACGCTTGATAAGGTTTCCCGCTTTCTCATGAACCGGGACATGGCTCTTCTTGCAGGCGCAGGAATTACGGTAGCCGCAGGAATCGTTTCCGCCCCGGCTGTATTGATAGTTGGCGGGGCATATATGATGGTAAAAACAGCAGGTCAGGTAATCTCTTCGGCTTTAAAGAAAGAAAAGAAATAATATGATTCATTTTACA
>JAPZAN010000067.1 GCA_027460605.1 Candidatus Methanoperedens sp. | reverse complement strand
CTTTTCTTTTCTACGGCAATAGCAGCAACTATTGGAAAAGGAATATTGAATATAGAACTGGCGCCGAACAATGAGATTCTTGTTATTATGATATTTTCCGCACTGGTCGGGGCTGTCATCTGGGACCTGATTACATGGTATTTCGGACTTCCGACATCAAGCAGCCATGCGTTAGTCGGCGGCCTTGTAGGCGCAGGATTAGCCGCAATTGGAAGCACGTCTATTAACCCGACAGGGGTTGAAAAAGTAGTTGCGTTTATGGTTATCTCACCTATCATCGGAATGCTCGCTGCATTTATTCTAACGGTTTTTGTTATCAGGGCATTTTACCGTGTCGCGCCTTCAAAGATTAACAAATATTTCAAACGCCTTCAGTTATTCTCAGCTTTTTTTTACTCGGTCACACACGGCACCAATGACGCACAAAAAACAATGGGTATAATCACAGTACTTCTGGTAGCGGGCGGTTCTCTTAAAACTTTCCACGTCCCTTTATTGGTTATCCTTGCAGCCCATATATCCATATCGCTCGGCACTTTTTTGGGCGGCTGGAGGATAGTGAAAACCATGGCGCAAAAAATCACAAAGCTAAGACCCTACCAGGGCTTTTGCGCCGAGACCTCAGGGGGCATTGTTCTTGCATCGATGGCTGCCCTTGGGATACCTGTAAGCACCACGCATGTGATATCCTCCTCGATAATGGGCGTCGGGGCAACCGATAAGCTTTCCGCAGTGAGGTGGGGGATTGCCCGGAAAATTGTCGGGGCATGGATTCTTACAATCCCTGCGGCAGCGCTTATTTCTGCATCTACTTATTTAATAATATCAACCTTTTTTTGATTTTTAGTGTGTGCATAACCTTTTGGTGTTAAATTCGCTTTTTAGTAACTTTGCGTTCCTGGCGTGCTTTGCGGTGAAGGATTTTCCACCGCAGAGGGCGCAAAGTACGCAAAGAATTTGCTCACCAAACTTTTTTACAGTCCGATTTTTAGAAAAGTATTACTAGTTTTAAAAATATAACAGGAGCATAATGTTAAAGGATAAGACCAAGCTTGTCATCTGGCCGGTGTATCTGGATGCAACTCTGGCCGGTGTATCTGGATGCAACCAAATCAAGGGCTGAGGGCAGGATTCTTTCCATGAAAGATTCCGTGAAATCCCCTGTTTTAAAAGAGATTGAGAGAGCGGCTTCGGAATTGGGCATGTCTCCCGTCCTTGAAGCTGATAAAGCACACCCAAAGTCGTGGTGGGTTGTGAGCGGGCGGGTGCTCGTGGATAAAAAAGGTCCTAAATCAATTGTAGTAAAACAAATCGCCCAGAAGATAAATAAAACACGGGGACAAAAATGATAGACCTTCATACACATTCAACGTTCAGCGACGGTGAATTGATACCGAGCGAACTTGTGCGCAGAGCTGTTTTTCAGGGTTATACTGCAATAGCAATAACCGACCATGCCGATTTCACAAACATTGAGCATATCCTGTCGTGCGTGAAAAAAGTTAAATCTCTGGAAGACGATTACGATATCAAAATCTTCTCAGGTGTGGAATTAACCCATGTCCCGCCCGGAAAATTGCCGCTTCTTGTTGAGAAAGCGCGTAAACTCGGGGCTGAGATAGTGGTGGTTCACGGCGAGACCACGGTCGAACCTGTACCGCCGGGCACCAACCACACCGCTTTATCGCTGGACATCGATATTCTGGCTCATCCCGGTCTTATAACCATCGAGGATGCTGAGCTTGCAAGAGAGAACGGGATAGCGCTTGAATTAACCTCGCGAAACGGGCACAACCGCACCAACGGTCATGTGGTAAGGATTGCAAATGAAACCGGGGCAACATTGATTGTCGATACCGATTCGCATGCGCCGCAAGACCTGATTTCAGATGAAACCGCATTCACGATTGCATTGGGCGCGGGTCTTGATGAAAAAGGGGCAAAAAAAGCTACGGGCGCGAATCCATTAAATTTGATAAAAAGACTCTAACACCCAAATACACGGGATAAAACTGTTCTTGAACTTGGCATTTTGCTTCTCTTATGGAGAATGTGAGATTTTTTCAATTCGTGTTAGTAATTGCCCCAAAGTGCAATATATTACCTTAATACCATATCATCTATAGAGTATATTCCATTTTCAGGGATTGGAAAAAAGAATGATATAATCTGTTTGGTATATTCATACATACCAAGAGTTAGAATCAAGTAAATAGAGATGATGGGTAATAAGTTCATTTCTGGTTTATTGAAAATTATATATAAAGATACTATCCAAAATGGAATAGATGCCATAATAGATGAGACTAACGTTAGGAATGAATTTTCTTTAATTTTTAATAAAATTGAAATTCTTTTATTCAATAATATAGTTACTATAATTATTTCACAGAAAATTAATATAATACCTATAAGAATTCCAATATTCTGAGACGGATAATATATTAAAATTAAAAGTGAACTAAATGATAATAGAAAACCCCCTATCAAGATGACAGATTGAAACCACAAAGAAGTTAGAGCTATATTATAATTTGTCCATTGTTCTATTAATTTATTGAATTTGTTTTCCTCAAACGAATAACTCATTTGTGTGTTTGATAATTTTAACTTTAAATACCATTTTATAATTTTTTTATCATGAACAATAACCAAAGTCACAAGAATAGTAATTAATGCAGACAAAATTATCAGTGGTATAAAGTACACAATAATGACCTGATTGAGAATCGGAATGATGTCAAACATATTTATTTAGACCTCTATCTATTATATTAAGCTCACGACTCATATCCTCATATATACCTTTAATCATTGTGCTAAATTATTTCAATTCGTATTGATGAATAAAAGCTTTTTTTTCATAAATACAACTTATTAAATTTAACTCAATACCGTGGCTGATAAAACAGCACGACCCTGTACTCTCCCGGCGGCCTGTCCATCTTCCTGTAAAGCAGGTAATCCAGCGTAATATCCGAGGGCGCAAACCAGTACCATGACATCTTTGCGCTGTCAAGCCTCTCATAATCCGAGCGCATGCGGCTCTTCACGATATCTGGTTCGTGTTTATCATCAGAATCATGCACCACAATCAAAGGCGCCGTAAGTTCGGAATCAATGCTCGCCCTCCACCTGACATTGCCGTAATGGCGCAAATACCAGAGAAACTGAGTTTCCATTTCATTATCAGTAACCTGGATTTCAGTGGACTGGTTCTGGTATTGCCCGGATATCTCGCTTATTTTATCAAGGAAAAGTGAGAATTTCTGCGGGGGCTGCGCTGCCTGTATCAGGGGTTCAGCCGGATTGGTATAATCATAATAGTTCAGAAAAATGCTTGAATAGGCAAAATATGATGAACTGAGAACAAGGAAAATAATAGTAGCTGCACCGGCTATGGATTTAAGATTCAACCGCGGCAGAAGCTCCCCGAGATAATAAGCGGCGATTATCACAAGCGGTAACAGGGGATTCAGGACAAGCCACGGGACTTTTTCCTGGATATACGAATAAACAAAAAGGTTGGCTAATGCCCAGTAGGTTAAAAAGGCAAGAAAAATATTGCCGGATTTAAGGACACCGGCAATCCCGTAAATTAACAGCGGGGATAAGATAACAATAGATGAAGGGAGATATGCAGTCGGTAAAAACCTGCCCGATTGGGGATATACGCCTGAGATATAATACATTATATCCACAAGAACCCAGTAAGCCAGGAAAACAGTCAGCATTTTCTCCTTTTTTTTATCGAAGCCGCTATAATGCACCATCCCGAGTATTCCAAAGACCAAAATGGGAAGTTCATACAGGGCGATTATCGGCAAATAGAAAAAGTAAGGCCCTCCGATGCGCTCTATACGGTGCATCTCATACCAGTGAGTTACAGCCCTTTCAAACGCTGCATACATTCCATGTAATTCAAGAGGCTTCCCGGTGTAATAAAGCGAAAAGGCAATAAGAAAAACAAATATGAAAAATATCGATTCAAGAACAATAGTCAGCAATTTTTTATCAAACATTTTCATTTTTGCAATCAAACCCCGGTAGCCTTTTTCCCTCATGAAAAGAAGGAACAGGAAAAAAACAATTAATGCCATTGCAATATACGCATTTTCTTTGAGCGCAGCCATTGATGCCAGTGATATTGCAGCCACAAAGAGGTAAAAAATCCTTAAAACCGAATATTTTTCTTCAACATACTTCTCTGCATATTTGACAGCGCATACAAGTATTAACAATGAAAAAAACGCAAGGAAAATATCTTCCCTGTAAAAACGTGAATAATAAAGAAACGATGGCGAGAGCGCAAGAAAGAAAGCTGAGATAACCATCCCCGCGTTTCCGAGATGTTTTCTTAGTGGTATTAATAGGAAAATCATGGCGGTCCCAAAAAGCACAGGAAGAAGACGCGATGAATATATGCTATCCCCCATGCGTCTGAACACCTCGGTAGTAGCATAGTACATGAAAGGACCATGGAACGAAGGGTCGTATGAATAAATGCCGTCATTGAAAAGTTTATACGTGAAATAACCTACCGCGGCTTCATCGTGATGAAATACCCTCTCATCGAGATGGTAGAGCCTAAGGATTAAGGCAATAATAACTATGAGAATAAAACCAAGATACAAAGCAAAGTTTTTTTTATTCATCACTTCATCATAGTTAAAACATATTCATAGCATTTATGGTTTTAAAAGAATAAAGAAATGTCATGCCAAAAATAAAAGTAAAGCTCTTTGCCAATTTCAGGGAATTTATAGGAACTAAGGAGCTTGAAATAGACGGCGTTACAGCCGGAGAGATTATCGGGATTCTCTGCAAAAAGTTCCCGGGATTTGAAAAAATGCTTTTCAAAGGAAAGAATCTGCAGCCTTACGTCAATGTCTTTTTAAACGGAAGGAATGTTCTTGAGTCCGGCGGACTGGATGCAGTTATCAAAGCTGGCGATGAGATTGCGATTTTCCCTCCTGTGTCAGGTGGCTGATGTTCAGGCAAAGAATGAACGCTGATGAGGCAAGAGAACTATTTTTAAAGGCATTTGCTCCTCTTTCTGATACCGAGAACCTGCCCATCGCGGATTGCGACGGCAGGATTATTGCAAAAAATATCACTGCCGGTATCGATGTGCCTCATTACCGCCGCGCGGCGATGGACGGTTTTGCGGTCAGGGCATGCGATACGCTCGGGGCCGGGGGCAATTCCCCTGTCGTTCTCAAACTGGCAATGGGTATTGAAAAAGGGACATGTGTAAGGGTACATACAGGTTCTCCAATACCGGAAGGCGCGGACGCTGTGGTGATGCTGGAAGATGCGGTTTTGCGGGGTGAAAGCGTTGAGATATTTACCCAGCTCCATCCGGGAAAGAATGTAGGGGAAACCGGGGAGGATATCAGGAAAGGGGAGGTCATTTTAAAAGAAGGGAAAAAGCTTCGTCCATGCGATATAGCGGTTCTTGCAGCGCTGGGCATCCGGGATATTGCGGTCTTCAGGAAGCCGCTTGTTGCGGTAATCCCCACAGGCGAGGAACTTGTTTCCAGGGAAAACATGGCGCTCAGGGAAGGAGAAGTCTATGAAACCAACGGGTTAATGGCTGCGCTGTATATAAGAAAATGGGGCGGCGCTCCGAGGCTGCTTGATATAGTGGAAGATGATCCTGAAAAGATAAAAGATGCGATTTCATCCAATCTTGATGCAGATATGATTATCACAAGCGGCGGAACGTCCGTGGGAAAACGCGATTATGTTCCTGGCGTAGTCGGCTCCATGGGAACGTTACTTGTCCACGGCGTAGGTATAAGCCCCGGCAAGCCCACGGCGCTTGGCATTATAAACGGTAAACCCGTAGTATGCATGCCCGGCTACCCGGTCGCAGGCATCGTGGCGCTTTACTTTTTTGCAAGGGCGGCGCTTTGGAAACTGGGGCATATACCCGATGAGCATGACAGGAAAGTTCGTGCGGTATTGTCAGGGAAAATTCCCGGAAGAACCGGTTATAAAACATTCGCCCGCGTCAAATTAGAGAACGGCAGAGCTGTTCCTCTTGCAGTTTCGGGCGCGGGGATATTAAGCTCTGTTTCGAAAGCCGACGGGTTTGTGATTATACCTGAGAATGTGGAGGGTTATGACAAAGGTGAAGAGGTTGAAGTGGTGTTGATTGAATAAACCTCATCATTTCTTAACTGATATCCACTGCGTAAAAAGATGTTTTTTCAACAATCAGGGTCTTCCTGTTCTTCCGCTCCCAGTAAACCACTACAAGATACTGTGTCCAGGCAAATAAAAATACACCTGAAAGAAATGGATAATACCCACTGATGCGTGTCCCAGTTTTCACCAGCAAAAAGACAGTTACAAAAATAACTACAGCTATTAATCCAAATGTCATGAGGTAGTTAATTATATGTTTTCTTCTGGTAACTTGCCGTTTCCTGTACCATCCCAATGCAGCTTTATTGAGCCTTTGCCATTCAGTTATTCCAGATATTATGCTAAAGAGAACTCCTACGATCAAGCCAGCAAAAAAAAGATTCATATTATCTTTTCCAGCTAGAGTAAAAAAGTTGACTGCCAACAGCGTTAAAATAAACGAGTTCAATAAAACCCTGTTGCGCCATTTGTTCCACCATCTTGCAATAGTATGAGTTAATTCACCACTGCTATCAGGCGCACTTACCATTATGTCATCGAACTGCACGGATTTTCTTGTTTCTATCGTTCTCGCATTCGGGCACCAGCCCAGCCATAACCTTAATTTCTGAAAAGCATTCATCCCATTTCCTCTTCTAACCTTTTAATGAATTCTTCAGGATTTTGGGTAGTCAGTATAAGTTTCCTGAAAAACCCTTTCTTCTTTTCAATCAACACTGCGCTTTTACGCATGCTGATAAAGGCAAGCCTTCTTCCCCACAGGCGCAGACCCCAACCTGCGTACCAGGGAATGTCTTCTATCGTTTTCATCTCTTTGATTTCGGAAAACGGGATTCTGTATTTAAAAGGAGGCATTACAGCCTCGACTCCATCGTTTGTAATCCTGAACTTGATGCTAAAAAAGCTCCACATAACCAGAGCAGAGACTGATACTGCCAGAAGTAAAACGAATTCAGCCTGTTCAGGCGCTTTTGCAAATGTGCCTATGAAGTACAAAATAGCCAGTATGAATAAGCCTGACACCATTACCAGCTTTATCGTATTGCTGTAAGGCGCTTTTTCCTCATAGATTGTTGTTTTGCTTGCAATCGTTCCGCCTCCTTTTGTTCCTGACGCATAGACATATTCCATGCCGCTATCAACAACAGTGTTTTTCATGCTCATCATAGGGCACCAGCCCATCGTTTTTCTTATTATCTCGATTACATTCATAGTCATGCCAACCTCCTTAATTTCCCGAATAACTCATCCGCCAGCTTCGTGGGGTCATCGGTTTTCTCAAGTTTGAGCTTCATCTCATCAGCGAAATCCCACAGCAGTTCAATGCATTGTGTATATCTCGCACACGCGCCGCAGTTCCCCTCGTGCTCATACCACACCTGCATCCCATGCTTTGCAGATACGAAAATAATGGCATTGGCATTAAACGGCGCCGAGTGACCGAACAGGATACCACGCTCTGCATTCACTTTCTCTACCTCTATCTGATTTGCCCCCGCCATCTCAAGAAGCGTTTTTTCTATCCTCTCATCCATGGTAATGAGCGCTCTTGATACTGCCTGCTTGGATATATCGAATAGGTGCGCTATATTCATATTGGGAAGACCGCCGCGCCGCAGCGTCCAGAATTCAAACTGCTTGTCGTTTAAAGGCAGGAACATACGTCAACATATGTATGTTGACTATTTATAGATTTCTGCAAAAACTCCCATTCAAATATTCGATATGCTGAGCCGCAGGTTTCACTTTCTTGGAACCGTTTCACCTCTCGTATCACATAAAATGTATCTATCGTTTCACCTCTCGTATCACATAAAATGTATCTATCGTTTCACCTGTAAGAAAACTTGGGCGCAAAAATGTGCGCTGTAAATATAGAGGTGATGAAATGAGGAAATTAATACTAAATGGAATATCTATAGCAACTGTGTACACAGGAAAAGACATCCAAAGAAGTTGTCGCAGGCTGCATGGAAGGGGATTATAAATGCTGAATGCATCGGAATTTGAGGAGAAGAAAACTTAAACAGTAGAGCGGTCATGTAGTAATTTGACTTAAGGTCGTGTATTTCGATGGTCTCAAGGAAAACTGGAACATTGGTACTCGCATGCGCTGTGTTGGTGATAGCATGCGTTATCGTCACAAGCATGTTGCTTGCTACCAAGCCATCGATTATCCAGATAAACGATGGGACTTTCAAAATCCTTGAACTTCCCTACACTTATACTAAGAACGATGCATATGTTCTGGTCATCGGCTCAGCAGTCGGCGGCATGATGCTCTCGTATATTCTCACAATGTTATTTGCAACAGGAAAAAGCGAGATTAAAGAAATGATAACGATAGAAAAACCAGTGGAAATTCCGGTTCCTCATACTGCTATTGCAGAGCAGGTCAAAGGGGCGCTATTAATCGAGGCTGTCTTAACTGCACTGGAAGGCGATGAGAAGAAACTTGTCAAAGAAATCGCAGACCACGGCGGCGAAATGCTCCAGAATGAACTCGTGCTTTCTCTGAATTTCTCAAAGGCAAAGGTGTCAAGGATGGTAACTGACCTTGAAAAGAGAGGCTTGGTGGTTAAAAAGCAATATGGACTGACCAACAAGGTTGCTCTGGCTGACAAGCTGCGAGGTGAGAAGAATGAGAAATAAGATGATGACTGGAGCAATAATAGCAGTAGTTTTGCTATCTGCTGCGGCATTATTCTGGTATTTTAGCCCATCGGATGTCAGCATTGTAAGAATCGATGCACCCATGGAACTTTTAATAGGACAACTGGGTTATCTCACGGTAAATCTGCAAAATAATGCTTCAGAGGATGTAAATGTAACTATAAATGTGAAAAATTCCTTTGTTGATTCGAAAGGAGTAAGTTTAAAAGGAGTTTGGGTTGTGGCGTATGAAAATTTAAATTACACATCACCAGAAGCATCAAATGCCACAGATAGACCTCAGAAAGAAGTCATGTTAAAACCCGGGAGCAACAGCATAACTTATACGGTGGGATATGAAGTTCCTGGAAAGCAAACTGTAGAGGTGGAAATATACCAATATGGAAAACTCATAGATTCCAGAACAATAGAAATCAATATTCCTACTCCAAAGATCTCAATAAATCTTTGGAGCCATAAAGGCGTTAATGGAACTCATGAAATAAACACTGTTTATGGTAGTTTGCAACTCGAAGGAAAAGGCTCTGCAAGAGGTATTGTGGTTAATGTCTCGGTAATAAATGAACTGACAAATGCTACGGTTTCAACGGTTACAAGGACATATTCTTTAAACAGCGAAGCATACGTGGCATATTCATCTCAACCCCTTGTGGTTTGGGAGTACCGCAACAGCACTTCTGATCCTGTGACAGGGATGGAAACTAAGACCTTTATCGAAAATATTGCACCCATTGTAGTTATCGAGCTTTCAAAAGGCAAACCTTCGGCTGAAAAATATATAATGTCCCCTGTAGTGATAAAAGACAAGATAGGAGATAGATATAGGGTGGTTGTAACTGCAAGATGGATAGATCAAATAGTAAGTTTTGAAATGAAGATACCTTCACCCTATCCGCTTTCTTGAGTAATTGTATGACAATACCGCTCTGGCGCAACCCTAAGCTCTACGGTTTACTGGGTTTCATCCTGGTAGCAGGTCCCACACTTTTCTTCTTTTTTGCAGGAATGCCCGGAACACAAGTTACTGCAACAGAATTTGCCGGCGGCAACAGGACTATTGTTACGGCAACCGTCTGGACAGGAGCATTTAATCCCTTTCTCCTTGTCTTTGTCATTGGAGCCGGCGCAGCCGCATGGGGATGCTACCGAAGCAAGCTCGTGGCATGGGTTGGAAGCCTTTTCGTCCTCGCTTTCTCGATACTTGCAATGTTCAGCATAGGTTTACTCACTTTACCGGGTGCTGTTCTACTTTTAACAGGCGCGGTATTCAAGAGTGCCAACAAGAACATATAGATAAAATTGGGTTTTATTTCACTCGGCAAAGTCATTCTCAGGACAATGGTCTTTAGGGATTTAAACCAATACCTTTTTTTATTCCAAACCCCACTATGAGCATCCCACAGAGAGAAACCCATGCCATTTAAAATCTTAAAAAAAGAGGAGCTTGTTCCCACAATCCACCTGATGGACATAAGCGCTCCGCGGATTGCGAAAAAGGCGCAGCCGGGACAGTTTGTCATACTCAGGATAAATGAAACCGGAGAAAGAATACCGCTTACTATTGCGGATTTTGACAGGAGAAAAGGAACTATAACCATGATTTTCCAGGCAGTCGGGAAAACAACAACGCAATTGTCTTCTCTGAAAGCCGGGGACGAACTCCTGGATTTCATAGGGCCGCTCGGGAATCCTGCGCATATCGAAAACTTTGGAACCGTAATCCTCGTCGGCGGAGGTGTGGGTGTTGCGCCGGTTTTTCCGCAGGCGCGGGCTTTTAAGGAATCGGGGAACAAAGTTATCTCGATTATCGGGTCACGCAGCGCGAATCTTCTGCTCTGGGAGGACAGGATGAGAGAGGTTAGCGATGAGCTGTACATCACCACCGATGACGGTACAAAAGGCCATCACGGTTTTGTGACCGACATTGTGAAAAAGCTCCTTGAGAATGGCACGAAAGTTGACAGGGTTGTCGCCATCGGACCGCCCGTAATGATGCGGGCTGTTGCGGGCGTTACAAGACCTTTCAATGTCAAGACAATAGTGAGCCTTAACTCCATCATGGTGGACGGGACTGGCATGTGCGGGGCATGCCGGGTGCTTGTGGGCAATGAGACAAAGTTTGCCTGCGTGGACGGACCGGAATTCGATGCCCATCTTGTGGATTTTACCCTTCTGATGAACCGGCTTGCCATGTATCAGCCCGAAGAGAAACTGGCATTTGAAAAGTACAAATGCGAACGTGAGGGATGCACATGTTAGAGCGCCAGAAAATGCCAGAGCAGGACCCGAAGATTCGCCGCGCCAATTTCAGTGAGGTGGCGCTTGGTTTCACAGCAGAACAGGCTGCGGAGGAGGCAAAACGGTGCCTCCAGTGCAAGAAACCCAAATGCATGGAAGGCTGCCCGGTTGAAGTGAAAATCCCCTCTTTCTTAAAATACGTGGCAGATGGCGATTTTGAAAGCGCCATAAAAGAAATAAAAGCAGATAATGCCCTCCCTGCCGTATGCGGTCGCGTGTGCCCACAGGAAACCCAGTGCGAACAGGCATGTATATTGGGCAAAAAAGGAGCGTCAGTCTCGATAGGCAGGCTTGAGCGCTTTGTGGCTGATTACGAACGCAATAAAGACGTAGAGGTTCCTTCCATGCCAGAACCAACGGAAAAGAAGGTTGCCGTCGTGGGTTCTGGACCCGCAGGGCTTACAGCAGCAGCAGACCTTGCAAAAATGGGTCATTCGGTGACGATTTTTGAAGCGCTTCATGAAGCAGGGGGGGTTCTAACCTACGGCATCCCTGAATTCCGGCTTCCCAAAGAGATTGTGAAAGCTGAAGTCGAGTATGTAAAGAAACTTGGCGTTACGATTCTTCTTGATTCTGTGATAGGCAAGATTGATACAGTGGATGGGCTGCTTGGCGATTTCGATGCAGTTTTTCTCGGCACAGGCGCCGGGCTGCCGATGTTCCTGAATATTGATGGCGAGAACTTAAACGGGGTGTATTCCGCAAATGAGTTCCTGACCCGTGTGAATCTCATGAAATCCTATAAATTCCCTGAGTATGATACGCCAGTAAAGAAGGGAAAACGCGTGGTGGTTGTGGGCGGCGGGAATGTTGCCATGGACTCGGCAAGATGCGCCCTGCGCCTTGGTGCGGACGAGGTCACAATCGTTTACAGGCGCGGGGAGGAAGAAATGCCGGCGCGCGCTGAAGAGATCGAGCATGCTAAGGAAGAAGGCATAAAGTTTCGGCTTCTTACAAACCCTGTCAGGATAATCGGCGATGCTAAAAACTGGGTTACCCATATCGAATGCATCAACATGTACCTGTGCGAGCCCGACGAATCTGGCAGATGTAAGCCCATGCCTCTTTCAGGGTCGGAGCATAAAATCGAAGCAGATGTTGTAATAATCGCTATGAAGTCGAAATAACCTGCATAAACTTAAAACGGGCAAAGAACAATACATAAGTTGAGAGGTGAATGATGTCAAGGATTTTAGAGGAGATTATTAACAATCCGGGGCTTCTTTCGGACTTAAAAAATAAGCCGGCGCATAATCTGATTAAGATCCAGACAATAACGGGTTCAACTTATCTGGGATATATAAAAGATTGTGATGAAGAAGGCATCTGGTTTGAACCTCTGCAGGAGGATTTTCACCCGGCTTATATTTTCAAAAATGATATTAAAAAAATCATCGTGCCAACCAATCCTGACGAAGAAAAAGAGATACTGAAAAGGCAAACATCGTGGTTCAAAAAAGAATGAATTATATCGCCTTCAATATACCGTTAATCGTATCGTTAACCTAATATCATATCCTCAAGTATAGAATACCGTGAAAAAGTGCTATTGTACAATCTGGAGCAGCAGTTATGAAATACCCACCCACTAACCTCATACAGGCTGTCGGTCTTGCGGATGCATGGGCGCAGGCTGTGAATTTTGTAATGAAAAACGGCATGGAGATAAAGACAGAGTACGGGCCGTTGTCAAAAGATATATGTTCTGTCATCGAAATCCGCGAACCCTATATGGAGCCGATGCTGCATCCCCAGTTTCCGACAAAGGAGCTGCATGTAAAAGAGTATTTGAAGCAGTGGGAACGGGGTTACGACTGGAAAAAACAGGGATTTGAGTATAATTACATGGACCGGCTCATAAATTATCCCTCGCGCGGAAAGGACGTTGCGAAGCAAAATCCACGCATTGCGGAGCAATGCGTGCATACGACGTCAACTGGCGAAACGGTTGTTGACCAGCTAAAAGCGATAAAAGACCTCCTTCCGCAGGGCGTCTCCCGCAGGCGCCAGGCTATCACATGGATACCGGAGCGCGACCTTTTCGTAAAGGAAGACCAACCGTGTCTCCAGAGGCTGTGGGTCAGAAGTATTGGTGATGGTAATGCCGAGATGCACTGCATGTGGCGCTCGCGCGACCTTTACGCTGCGTGGAACAGCAACATGGTGGGTCTGCTCACGATGATAAAACGGGAAGTGCTTGAACCAAATAATCTGACACTCATAAAAGTAGTGGATTTCTGCAACTCAATGCACATCTACGAAGCTGACTGGGAATCTGCTTTGAAGGTGAAGCCTCTGCCCAAAAGCCCGCAAATGATGCGGTATTAATTTTAAAACTCTTTTCAATCCCTTTGGGACTTCGTATATTCTTCCTTGAATTTTGTAATCTGGTCGCTGTTCCCGATAACAGCAAGCGTCATCCCCTCTTTAATTACAATCGAAGGGTCTATATCAGTTGTGGTCTTTCCATCTTCTTCAATCCCGATAATGGTACATCCTATACGGGAACGAATGCATGTATCAGAGATTCTCATACCGGCAAGGGGTGAATCTTTTGTAACATAGTATCGTTCTATTTCCAGCCCTTCAAACATCATTATGGTTTCTTCTATTTCATGACCAAGAATTATGCGGGCGAGCATCTGCGCAGCCACTATCGAAAGAGAAGCCACATAATCCGCGCCCGCCCTGTAAATCTTGTCAATGGACTTTGTGGCATTTGCCCTGGCGATGATTATGCAGTGCGGATTCAAAGTCCTTGCTATGAGAGAAGTGAAAATAATATCGGTGTCGTTATTCAGGACGATGATGACCGAAGTGGCGTTCTTGAGGTCGGCGCGCTTCAGGACTTCCTCATCGGTTGCATCCCCGACCACGTATTTGAAATTTTTATCCTTGAATTTTGCCTCATTTTTATCAACTACAACGAAACTCACAAGGGCTTTTTCAAGAACCCTGGCTATACTCATGCCCACATCCCCGTATCCGATGAGAATAAAATGTTTTTTCAAGGCATCACCGCGTCATTTTTTTTAGTGCTTCAAGCTGTATTTCCGTACCGACTGCAAGAAGTATGGAATTCTCTTTTATCGCGTCCTCTGGCTGCGGATTCAATGATAATATGCCGCCTGTCCAGAGCCCCACTATATTTGCGCCGGTCTGTGCGCGTATCCGTGCTTCTTTTAATTTTTTCCCGATTAGAACGCTTCTGGGATAAATGGGAAGTTCCACAATACTCAGGTTTTCAAAGAACCGCGTGGCTCCTGCAAGATGGTCTGTGAGCGGGTCGATGGCTTTTCTTCCGATGTATGTCCCGAATAATGTTTTCGGGGAAATCACCTGGTCTGCCCCAGCGTATTTCAGGTAACCGGACCTTGCTATGTTTTCAACAAGAGCTATTACTTTGATATTGCAAAGCTCCTTGGCTGTCAGGATTATGCTTGCATTCTTTTCATCACTCTGGTTAGCTATCAGCATCTTCGCTGAGAGTATATTTGAATTCAGCAGCACGTTTTCGTCTGCGGCATCACCATGAACGCATATTATTTTCCTTTTGATTAATTGTGCGATATTTTTTTCATTTTCATCAATAACAACAAAAGGAATCCCGTACTCGTCAAGTTCAGTGATAAGGGTTTCAACGAGCTGGTTGTAGCCGCATATTATAATGTGGTCTCTCAAAGCAGCCTGCACTTTCGCAGGCAGCTCTTTCTTGATAGTTTGTTCAAGCCAGGGGGTGACCACCAGGGGGAAAAGCATGGCGAATATCATCATTACACCTGAAAGCGCAACAACGATACTGAACAGGTGCCCCATGGAGGAATTGAAATAAATATCGCCATACCCCACTGTTGTCATGCTCACTATAACCCAGTAAATTGCAGTTATGAAATCGTAGTTCTTGCTCTCGTATGTGCGCATCAGGTACTGGAAAACCAGGCCGTATGTTAAAACAAGAAATGTAAAAATGGAAACATAGACAATAACAGATTTACTTATTCGAAGCTTAAACATTCAATTACTATTATTGTATTGATGAGTTAATAATATTAACTGGGTGGATAGCTAATTCCTCATGCTCGTAATCGGGCTGGGCATCCTCCCGCCGCGCAATATGAAATCGCGTGAACTGAATTTGCTCACGTCCATCACATAGGTTTCCCCGAGCAGCCCCCCGAAATTCACATAATCCCCCGCATATTTCCCCGGCACAGGAATGAGCCGCACGCCTGTTGTCTTCCCGTTCACCACACCTATCGAAAGCTCATCCGCAATAATAGCAGAAATGGTTTCAGCAGGCGTATCGCCAGGAATGGCTACCATATCGAGTCCCACGGAACATACTGCCGTGAGAGCTTCAAGTTTCTCTATGGAAAGCGCGCCCGCCTTCACTGCGGCGTTCATGCCCGAATCCTCACTCACCGGGATGAATGTGCCGCTCAGTCCACCCACGTTTCCCGATGCCATTGCGCCGCCCTTCTTCACAGCGTCGATAAGCAGCGCAAGAGCGGCAGTGCTCCCCGGCGCGCCCATTTTCTCAACACCCATCATTTCAACAATGCCAGCTACCGAATCCCCGACTTTCGTGGTTGATGCAAGAGAGATATCAACGATGCCGAAAGGCACATTCATGTTTCCGGCAAGTTCCCTTCCAATCAACTCGCCTGCTCTTGTTATCTTGAACGCCGTGCGCTTGATGACTTCGGAAAGCGCAGTCAGGTCGCAGTCTTTGTTCTTCTCAACCACGCTTCTCACAACACCCGGGCCGCTTATCCCGATATTCAGTGAAAAATCGGGCTCACCGATGCCGTGAAACGCTCCTGCCATGAACGGATTGTCCTCAGGGGCGTTTGAAAATACCGCAAATTTTGTGCATCCGATTCCGTTCTCTGTCCGGGTTGAAATTTCCTTGAGAGTTTTTCCAAGCTTGACCACTGCGTCCATGTTCATCCCGGAAACTGTCGAAGCGACGTTCAGGAAAGCGCATACCCTTTCGGTGCCTGAGAGCACTTCAGGAAGCGAGTCTATGAGCAGCGCGTCTGCTCTTGTTATGCCTTTCTGGACAAGCGCGCCGTACCCGCCAATAAAATCAATACCCGCATCGTGTGAAGCATTATCAAGCGTCTGTGCAATCTGAACCGGTGCATCCTTCTTTGCGCACGCCTCGACGATCAATGAAACTGGGGTTACTGAAATCCTCTTATTGATTATCGGGATGCCATATTTCTCTTCAAGTTTCCCGGCTTCCGAAACAAGTGTTCGCCCATAATCCGTGACGCGGTTGTAAACGTTTGACTTGAAAACCTCGATGTCTGAATTGATGCAGTCTTTCAAATTGATTCCAAGCGTCACCGTCCTGATATCAAAATTATGATAAAGGGTCATTTTGACAGTTTCCATGACCTCTTCGATAGAATATTCCATGACTTACACCCGGTGCATCGCTTTGAAGATATCCTCATGCTGGACCTGAATTGAAAGGCCCATTTCCTTCTCTATTATGGATAGCTCTTTTTTTAATTCAGGTATTGTCATCGAAGAATCCGACATATCGGCAAGCATGGTCATCACAAAATAGCCCTCCATGACTTTCTGGTTCAGGTCTTCGATATTGATATTGTGCGTGTAAACCGCATTTGAGATTCTGGCGATTATTCCTTTCTGGTCTTTACCGATGACGGTTATGAATACGAGGTATTTTGGCATTGTGAGTCTCCGATTTCCATCCAATATCTTGGCAGGATGGTTTAAATATTGTTATACATGGCACTTGTCCTGACAACAAAAATTCTTTTGACGGAAAAGTTTAAACCCACGCAAGTATTCATAAACTAGATTTATTGGTACAAAGGACGTGAAAATTACTTAAATGTGGAAAGTCGAAGACGCAATAGAACTCTATGGCATTGAGCGGTGGGGTAACGGATTTTTTTCTTTTAATAAAAATGGTAATTTAATCGTCAAACCAACAAAAAACGATGCGCAGGTTATAGACCTGAAAAATGTCGTGGATAATCTCACCTCCAAAAAAATAGAGTTCCCTGTATTATTCAGGTTCCCGCAGATACTTGAAGCCCAGATAAAAGCCCTAAACGGCGCGTTCTCCAATTCGATTTCCGAGTACAAATACAACAGCACTTACCAGGGAATATTCCCGATGAAGGTGAACCAGCGAAAAGAGGTAATAGAGGAAATCGTAAAATCCGGGAAAAAATACAACATGGGCCTGGAAGCGGGGACAAAAGCGGAATTGCTGGCTGCAAACGGCTGCTTGAGACTTCAAAACAGATGGGAGTAAAACCGCTTATAGGCATAAGGGTGAAGTTATACTCAAAAGGAAGCGGGAAATGGGTCGAATCCGGCGGGGAATCCGCAAAGTTCGGTCTTACTACAACTGAAATACTTGAATGCATAAAAATTATCGCCGAATACAATATGCTTGACCAGTTGCAGTTGCTTCATTTCCATATCGGCTCCCAGATAACCGAGATAAGAAGAATCCAGAAAGCCGTCAAAGAAGCGGCAAGGGTGTACGCGAAAATTAAAGTCAAGCACATCAATATCAAATATTTCAATATCGGTGGAGGTCTTGGGCTTGATTATGACGGCAGCAAGACATCATCGGACGCCAGCGCCAATTACTCTATCCAGGAATATGCCAACAACGTGGTCTATTCTTTAAAAGAGGTATGCGACGAGGAGAATGTCTCCCACCCGATAATTTTATCTGAAAGCGGAAGGGCGATTTCTGCGTATCATTCCGTGCTGGTTATCAATATCAAAGGCAGCAAGAACGGCAACCTCAACAGGCAGGTGGAGCTGCGCGGTAATGAACCTCATATAATAAAAGAACTTTACGACGGGTCAAAGGAAATAAACATCAAAAACTATGAAGAGTATTACCATGACGCGCTGCTTCATCGTGAAGAACTTCTATCCCTCTTCAATCTCGGCGAACTTGAGCTTGAGGATAAGTCCGAAGGGGAGATTCTTTTCTGGCAGATATGTGAAAAAGCCGCAGCTTTTGCCAAGGAAACCCAGAACAAATCCGACGATTTTGAAGACCTGAATAAGCTATTGTCCAAAAAATACATCGGCAATTTCTCGGTTTTCCAGTCTGTTCCCGATTTCTGGGCAATAAAGCAATTGTTCCCGGTGGTTCCGATAAGCCGCGCCAATGAGAAACCAACCCAGTACGGAACTATCGTGGATATCACATGCGATTCGGACGGGGAGATTGATAAATTCGTGGACCTGAAGGATGTTAAAGAAGTCCTTGAATTGCATGAGCTTAACAACGGCTCTTACTATCTCGCTGTCCTGATGATTGGCGCGTACCAAGATACCATAGGGGATTATCATAATTTATTCGGGGCTGCAAACGAGGCGCATATAATAATAGATGACAGCGGCGAATGGCACATTAAACAAATCGTTAACGGTGACAGGATTTGTGATGTCCTTGGGTATGTCAAATATAATAATAGTTATCTTCTTGAAGCGTTTGAATCGGAAGTGAACCAGGCATTGCGGGAGAATGGTTTGTCAAAGGCGGATGCTGATGATATATTGAATAATTATAAAAATGTCATGAACAGGTACACGTACCTGGATTTATAATTGTCGGGTTTTTAAACTTTTTTCACATTGGCGGACATGCAGGCGGGGCAGCGAATCCTTTTTCCTAATGCTTTGAATTTATTCTTGCATTCGTTGCAATAATATTCTGCTGCGCCCAGTTCTCCGGAGTCGATGTCAACGGTAGTAGAAGAATCTACAAGACACATAATTTCACCTTGATTTTAAGAATGGTTTTGGCGCTAATAAGGCTTGCGGGGAGGAAAATATTAAGAATCAGTAAACTATTTTATCCCCTTCTGCATTATTGGGCTTCTGTGCGATGGCACAAAAATGGCAGATACCGAAATAATCAGGAAATGAATTGTATGGGTGGAATCAGTCCGGGCGAAATCTACAACGAGCTTGCAAAAATAAGAGAAGAGATTAAAAACATCAAAACGCAAATTCATTCCGTCGAGGATAGATTAGATATTTATTCAGAATTTGTGGAAACACAGGTAAAACCTGCAGTTGGAAAAATTACCGTCAAACCTGAAAAACAAGAGGAAGAATATCTTAAAGAGGAGCAAGAACCGGAATTAGAAGAGGAAAAAGAACCAGGATTTGAAGGGAAGAAAGAACCGTTTTTTAAGGGGGAAAAAATTGGTTTTGAAGAGAACATCGGTAAAAAATGGTTCAGCCGCATCGGAATAATCTCGATATTCATCGGAATGGTCTTATTCCTCAAATATCTTTATGACCGGCATCTTATGAGCCCCGTGGAAAAAGTTGGTTTAGGTATCTTTGTAGGGCTCGTTATGCTGGTTGCAGGGGGATTCCTCAATAATAAAAAGTATGAGAAAAAATATGAATACCTCTCAAGAACCCTCACAGGCGGGGGGTTTGCTGTATTATACCTGATTATATACACCGCTTATAACCCATACAGGCTGATACCAGCAGATATTGACATGATATTGCTTGGCTTGATCATTGTTTTTGCTGTATTTCTCTCATTGAGATATAGCTCAATGGTCATAGCATCGGAAGCATTCTTTCTGGGTTACATTATTCCATTCCTCGGCGACATAAGCGAATACGCCCTCGTTTATGCCACAGTGCTCACAGGCGGGCTTGTAATTATAGTCCAGCGAAAGGGGTGGATAAATATGGCAATTGGCGGACTGGTAGCTGTTTATGTCACCCATATTTCGTGGCTTTATGGCAACAACCAGCCGGAAGATTTCGCAATAAATGCTTTGTTTTTATCAATCTATTTCATAATATTTACAGCACTGGCATACACCATCCGGAAACCATCTGATGAAGCAGCTTCACTGGAAAATTTCCAGTCCGTTTTATTCAAGATACCCGAATCCTATCATGGCATATTGATAGTGGCTCTTAATGCCATATTTTCTTATGGGTTATTTTATTCGGTTATTAATGCGAATTATAAGATATACGCAGGTCTTTTCACAATGATGGTGGCAGGTGTTTATCTATGCCTGGCTTATGCTGCCCTGAATAAGAATGCAAAAGAATTGTTCGCTATTTACCTGACATTGTGTACGACGTTCATTACTATAGCAATACCAGTGCAATTCAACTATCAATGGATTACCTTTGCATGGGCTATAGAAGGGTTTGTCCTGCTGATAATGGGTTTCCGATATAAAGCACTCGGACTCAGGGTTTTCGGCAACATCGTTGGAATAATTGCCCTTGTCAAGACGCTCTTTATAGATACAGGATTGGGAGCATTTGACATTGATAATATCTTTAAAAGTACAAGGGTTTTTACTTTCCTGATAACAATAATAACATTCTATGCCAGCTCCGCCATGTACTTTAAAAACAAGGATAAACCGGAATATGAAAGCAAATTCTGGGAATATTACCTTATCGGCGGGGTACTTCTCACTACATTGATACTTGCGCTTGAGTTAAATGATGGGTGGATCACTATTGCATGGTCTATAGAGGGGTTCATACTGTTGCTTTTAGGTTTCCGTTACAATGAACGCATCAGAGTATTAGCCAACATCGTCGGGATAATAATCATTGCCAAGATTCTCTTTATGGATACCGGATTAAGAGGATTCGATATTGATAATCTCTTTAGAAGCACAAGGTTTTTTGCGTTCCTGATACCGATAATAATTTTTTATGCCAGTTCCATCCTGTACTTTAAGAACAGGAACAAACTGGAATATGAAAACGAATACTGGAAATATTATCTTATCGGCGGGGTTCTTCTCACTACTTTGATACTCGCGCTTGAGTTAAAGGGTGGATTGATATCGGCAGCGTGGGCTATAGAGGCTATAGCAATATTGATAGTCGGATTCAGGTATGAATCAAGCATTGTAAGGAAAGCAGGAATAGGATTGTTGTTATTGACCATAGTCAGGGTTTTTATTTTCGATCTCGCGGGGCTGGAAACATTATACCGGATTATGTCTTTCATGGTACTGGGTGCGATACTCATGGGTGCATCCTTTTTATACAGCAAATATAAAGACAGGCTATAGGAAGAAACATGAACAGGCGGATGGCTCATGATTAACCGCTGGCAAAGGTGAGTGAGAGTCTGCAAGCTTTTTTATCCTCTTAAGCATATTATGCATCCATGGTGGTCATGAAATGCCTGACATCGAAATAAAACGCGGCTATGAAGTCCTGCCTGACAACAATGTCAGGTTCGGGGTCAGGGTAATCAATAACAGTGACTCTGCTATTTCTGATGTCGAGGTTATACTGGATTATACGGAATCCCTTTTTGAGATTGAAGGCGATAAGATACAGAAGCTTGGCAATATCCCGCCAACTGTACCGCGAACAGCGAAATTTATACTGAAACCGCTTGGCTGCATCCATAAAGAAGAAATCGGCGCAACGGTGCGTTACAAAGACCACCAGTGGAAGAAGCATCTGGAACAGATGCGCCCCAAAGAAGTTCATTGCGTCTGTCCTTTCCTGAAAGAGAAACCGATTACGAGGGCTGATTTTCTCAGGCTGTCAAACTCAGGGTATCTGGAAGAGCGCGGGGTGAATTTTGAGGGAGTAAGCGTAGCAAAACTCGTGGATTTTATTGCTCATACATGCAAGAACAGGCTTTATAAGGTGGATGAATTTCCTGTCGAGAATGGAAAAATACTCTATCTTGCTGGTGATGCGGTTGGAGAGAAGGCATATTATCTTTTAACTGCTGTGGTAAAGGAATACGAAGGGTTGACGCAGGTTCTGCTGCGTGCAAGCTCGGATAAAAGCCATGGCTTGAACGGTTTTTTGAATGAAACCCTGGATAATCTCCGCCACCTTGTGATAAGCGCCAGCGCACGGGAGATTGGAATTATCAGGAAGGAGCAGGTCATTAATATCATTGATTCCGTGGTGCAGAGGTCAACTATTTCTATGGAGGAAGGTGCGCCATCGATTAAAATCAAAGATAGCATGGTGCAGCGTACCGAGATAAAAGAGGGGGAGGAGAGGAAGAGAAGGGAAGAAGAAAGAAAAGCAAGGCAAATTGCGGAAATAAAAGAAAAAGAAAGACAAAATGCTGTAGCAGGGGAACCTCTAAAGACGCAGAAAGAACCGCTTATTCCAAAGACCGAGCCGAATTCACAAGGAAAAAACAAATGGGGATGGGGAAAAAAGGCTTTTGTCGCTGTCGGGATGGTCTTTATTATTATTCTATTGGCAGGCGTGATTTCTGCATTCGTGTTCGGGATTGGTGACACGAGTGCCGCTACCCCAATAGTGAATATAATCGCTTCAAACAATCCTAATACTGCAGAAGCGGACATGAGGATAACACACATGGGTGGATATCCATTGATGGGGGGGGAATGGAAGTTGTCGATCGTTCATGCGGGGAATCCTCCGAATTATGTTATATCATCCGCAGGAATTGAATTTAAGGTGGGGGATCAGATAATAGCTGCAGCAACAACTGAAGAGGGAGCATATGTAACGAATTCCGCGGTAAATGGAAATGTGAACCTGCTATCGGGGAAAAAATATGATGTAAAATTGGTTCACATACCTTCTAACGCGATGCTGCTTGATCAGGTCGTTGAGGTAAGATAATCAAAAGCAATTGCAACTACATCATGAATTTCGACCACTATTCCGAAGAAAAAAGGATAACTGATGGAAAATAAAGATACATCCCACGAACCTCAAATCAAACCCACAGTACTCCGCGAGTCCGAGTTTTTCGGGGGATGCATCCGTGTCAAGATATCCGTAAAGAACAAATCCAGCTTAGCCATCCTTGATGCAGCGCTTGAGCTTGAGAGCGATGAGAGGATACTTCATTTTGACCGCTGCGAGCCTGAATATCCAGAAAAGAAGGGAAAGATTCAACTTGGCAATATCAATCCGAATACCGACAGGACTATCGCTTTTTACCTCGACCCCCTGATATGCGCAAAGGAAGGCACTGACGTAAACTGCCGCGTCAGTTTCAAGGACGCCTTCGGAAGACCTGATTCTGTGCAGATGGAGCCTCTTAAAATAAAGGTGGTCTGCCCGATATTCCGAACAGAGCAGGATGTCAATATCGGCAGGCTGAAGGAACTGGTATCAGGGCTCCAGTTCCATGACAGCAAGGTCTATACTATCCCTAAAAAGGTGGAAATATCCGAGCTTCTGGGGATATGCAGGAATGTAATCCAGCTTCACGATGTCCGGCATATAAAGACCTTCAAGACCACGGACGAGAAGACATACGAGGCGTGGTATTACGGCAAGACAAAGGTGACGAAGAAAGACCTTGTGATAAAATGCGCTATCTGCAAGGATACGGAGAGTATCGAGGTTCTCGCTTCTGGAAATGACCCGGGCGACATCACAGGGCTTCTTGCTGAAATCGGGCGCAATCTTACAAAGGAGTTTGAGAGGCTCGGGAAGGTTCAGCCTGTTTTTAATATTCATATAAAGGATTCCATTATACAGAGAAGCAATCTTTTGAGTTTCTGCAATCTGGACGGCACCTGCGGCGGGGATGTGGTGATTGAGGACAGCGTGGTGCAGAGGTCGGATATTGCTTCGTGGAATGAAGGGGTGCAGAAGGAAAGGGTGGAAGCGCAAAAGCAAGAAAAGGAAGAGCAGGAGCGTTTGCGCAGGCTGAAGGAGCAGGAAGAGAGGGCGCTGAGGGAGAAGAAGGCGCGTGAAGATGCAGAAAGGAGGGAAAGCGAACGCCTGAAAGCGAGGCAGGAAGAAGAGCGCATAGCAAAAGAAAGAGAAAAGTTAAGTGTAAGTGAAAAGGAAAAAGGTTTTTCTCAGATAAAGTTTTTAGCCGTGGCGCTGGTGCTGGGTGTGGTGCTGATTGGATACTGGGTGACGGCGCCGGGTGCGACGAATGCGCCTGGAACCGTCGAATCAACACCAGCGATCAAAGTTACTCCAACGGTTGCACAGACTCCTTTAGCGACTCCAATGATTCCATCTACACCTGCACCTACTCCAGTCCAGGACCAAAATAGTCTCACTAACTCCATCGGCATGGAATTCGTTTCGATACCAACGGGCGAGTTTAATATGGGCTCTCAAGCAAATGAAGCAGGCAGATCCAGCGATGAAGGGCCAGTCCATCGTGTAAAGCTCGCATATGCTTTCTACATGGGCAAATATGAGGTTACTCAGAAGCAGTGGCGTGATGTCATGGGAAGCAATCCCTCAAATTTCAAAGGCGATAATCTACCTGTTGAGCAAGTTTCATGGAATGATGTTCAGGAGTTCATCAAAAAGCTCAACGAGAAAGAAGGGGGAAACAAATACAGGCTTCCGACTGAGGCAGAATGGGAATATGCCGCCCGTGCAGGAACAACAACGAGATACTCCTTTGGTGATGATGAATCAAAACTTGGCGATTATGCCTGGTACGATGCAAACTCAGGGATGAAGACACATGAGGTTGGTCAGAAAAAGCCTAATCCTTGGGGTTTGTACGATATGCACGGAAATGTCTTTGAATGGGTGCAGGATATGTATCACACCAGCTATAGCGGTGCACCAACAGATGGCAATGCATGGGAAGGAGATGGCGCTGGCCGTGTCATTCGGGGCGGAAGCATATTCACCAAGGCCAGAGACTGCCGGTCTGCGCCTCGCCTCATCAGCGACCCGAGCTTCGGCTCCCAAGTCCTCGGCTTTCGCCTTCTGAGGATTTTGTAACCACTTACCACTTTACCCCCTTTACCATTTACCACAAAATATGCCCTGGTGAAGCCGAAGGCTGGCGTGCATCAGCCGCACAGCCGAAGCGCGAAGCGGCTGAATAACCATGTATATGAATGACCTTTTAAATCAGCCATGAGCAACATATATTTAAACTCATAAATCAAAATAACTTGAGGATGCATATGCAAATAACAGCCTTATATGAAAAAGATGTGCTAAAGCCATTAAGAAAATTAGACCTGAAAGAAAAGACAAGAGTGCGAATAACTATCAGGGAAAGCTTCTATAAATTGCTTCAGGAACTGGGGGAAATTGAAGCACGGGAAAACATAGACAATGTCATGGAAAATATTAGAACGAAAAAATATTATGGATAAATGCGTTTTGGATACCTCAGTACTCATAAAAAGTATTTTTAAACCGGCAAGATCTCTCCCTGATGAGAACTATGAACGAGAGATGGCAACGCATAAAAAATGCACATATATTATAAAAACAATCGAAGAAAATGATATAGATACCTATATTCCATATGTTTGTATTGTTGAAACTGCGGCTGTAGCAAAAAGGCTGTCCGATAAAAATCTTGCACGCAGGATTTCAAAAAGTATTTTTGATTCGTATGAACTCGTCAGTGAGGATATAATATTTGATTCTGCATGGGATATTGCAAAGATTACTGGCTGTTCAGGATTTGACTCCTATTTCATAGCGCTGGCGCATATCAAGAATGCATTATTGATTACTGATGATGGTGGAATGCACGACCATGCAGAAGAATATGCTGTCGATTCTGTTCTGGTCAGGGAAATCGAGCTTGAAAAAATCAAAAAATTGTTGTGATTAATAATGCTAACTCTTCCTTTCTATTTTATCCATGCTGCATAAATCTATAAGAATCCGCCGCCTCTGGCAAAGGATTCGAAGGCGGTGGTGGGTTTTTTGCAAAATGCAACGGCGGTACCAGCGTGCATCAGCCGCCAGCCCGCCCCAAAATCCAGTGCGGATGTAGTTTTACCTGCGGAATTCAGTTGATTTTAGAAATTAAATGCCCCAATAGATATTAATTTTATGGATTTACTTGAGTTTCAGGATATCTATTCTCTTTATTCCCCCGACATTATCGAAATGGCTGTCATCGGTAACAATCTCTTCGATACCATGTTTCTTCATAGTAACATAATGGATAGCATCGCCAAGCTTCCAGTTCTTCTTTACCATGGAAAGTGCCTCCTTCATGATTTCCGGTTCAAA
>JAPZAN010000066.1 GCA_027460605.1 Candidatus Methanoperedens sp. | reverse complement strand
TTCATTTGCCATGGTTGCCGTCCTGTATTATTTGCACCCGTATTCAAATACGGGGTCTTTATCTTTTTGGTAACTCCTTTATGACCTCATCAAGCGCCGCGATGAATACATCTTTTTTGAGGTTCCCGAATGACATATCCGCATTCGGATGATAATATTTATCGATAGATATCACCCTGATTTTTGAGAAATTCTTGAGTGCTGATATGGCCTGGGATGCATAATAATATGTTATCCCGAAAAACACAACAAGGTCGTATCCGCCTTTTCCGTCAAGCCCCTTCCATTCCGGGTCGCAGAGGTATGATGCAAGGGCATGCATATTCGCATAATGCACATCAAGACCTTTATCACCAAGATATTTATATGAGTCGCCTACGGAAGCTATTTGTATTCCGGTTTTTCCAATCGCGACAACTCTTGACAGAACATCCTCATCCTCGATTTCAGAACCAACTATCAGCAAAGGTCGCTTTGCTTTGGCAAGCATTTTTCCCGGGACGGCAGGCATTACAGCACGTGCCATCTTAGGTCCGGGGATATTCCCTGTGTCAAATGGTACTGCCTGGCGGGTAGTATCGATAGCCTCCTGTTTTTCCAGAGTTTTGGCAACTGGTTTTTCAATTGGTTTTCCGCCTGTCTTTTCGGCAGGTTTCAAGTGCTCCTTTTTTGTCATTTCTTAACCTCCTTGCACAGGCGGGGGACATTTGTCGGCTGGAATGAAACGTCCACTTTCCGAAGCGGCCCTTCGGTTATCTTTTTCTTCTCCCAGTCAATCTTCCATCCTTTTTCCTCAAGCAATTTCAATAGCTGCTCCCGCTTTGCCACGGGAAGGTCTGCCTCATTTCGCACGTAGATATGCCAGTCATCCGGCATCTTTTTCAGGTATTTCTCGGAAAGTTCAATGTAATGCGTCAGTTTGATGGCTCTCCCGAGGCTGTTGTCGCTTGGCCTGAAACAGAGTTTTGCAAGAAGCGGCATAAGCTCATCCTTTGTCTCGGCCGTAATCATCAGATGCTCAGGTGCAGGTTCGACATTAATTACCGAGCCGTCCCTTCCGTCAAGGACGTTCCAGTCCTCTTTCCTGTAGGGTTTACCAATGAAAGCGCGCCTGTATTTAGTGCCATGAGGTCCTGCCACGACAGGGATACCGAGCCTGTTGCATCCGGTGGCTATCGCAAAGGCTTTCTGCGAATAAGCTCCCCACGCTATCCCGACGGCCCCGACCCTGTTAAGCACATAGTCGGCTATTTCTTCCCAGTTGCCTTTTGTCTTTCTTCCTGCAAATATGGACGCCACTTTTATCGTGGTCGCCGCTATGTGGGCGTTCGAGACGCAGGAACCGGTGTTCAGGAGGTTGCCCTTGATAAACCGCCCGGGGTAGCGCTCATACAGGGTTTTCCCTTCCTTATCCTTGTACATTCCTACATCCATCGCAGCGCAGCCTGAAGTAATTATAATATAACTGCGCTGGATCATCTCTTCAACAACATCATACACATCTTTTGTGCCGTCGGGATAATTGCCGCAGCCCACAAAAGCAAGCACTCCGGGAGTGGTGCCAAGCACAAGGTTGCGCCCCTCCTCGCGTATCTCCGGGTCGCCTATCTGCCCTCTTCCAATCCTCACCTTGCCTTTTTCTTCCCTGATTACGCGCTGCGATGCCTTTTCGATAACATTCAATACGGGTATATCCACGGGGCAGCTGTAATCGCACCGCCCGCATCCCACGCATTTGTCATGGAGTATCTCAAAAGGCGCAAGGTCGCCGTTCACTGCAGCCACCATGGCATCTGATATTGGCAGGCTCTGCGGGCAATCCCTCGTGCACTGGAGGCATTTTGTGCATTTTGCGACGAGTTTCTTAAATTCTTCTTCATCCGGGAGCGCAGTAAATCCCTTGGCTTTCCTGATAGGTCCCATCTTCATTGCAAGTTTAGGGACGAGTTCTCCTACTTTTTCAAGGTCAAGAAGCAAAGCGCCTTCGTTCTTTCCGCTCACAAGGTCGTCTATTATCGCATCAATACTGTCATTTGACCTGTCCGGTAATCCGTAGGTGATTTTTTCGTTAGTGGCAATTACCGGAATATGAAGTTTTTGTGCTTCTTTCAATATATCTGCACGGACGCACTGCTCATCTGTTACAAGCACGTCGGGTATTCCAGACCTGATATATTTTAGTTCCTTGCTCATGGAACCGATGATTTTTGCGGATTTGTTATAACGGGTCATGTCGTGGGCGGTACAGCACAATCCTGCTATCTCAATTTTATCGAATTGCCCGTTCTTGTCCATATAATCCAGGATGTACGCAGGCGCAGCGATATTATGTCCCACACATATCACGACCGGTTTCTTGGGATCAAGAATGCCCATCCCTATTTCAGCCATGGGAGTTTTCTCATCTGATTTGGGAAGCCCCATGCATGAAATCTGGATTATGTCAGCCACTTCCATCCCCAGGAGGTCAAGCATGCCGGCATGAAGCGCTTTGGACTCAAAATCCCGGGCTGAACCCTCCTGTCCCGTATTGGCTGCGGCTATAAGCTGGGTCAATTGCTCTTCCACATAATCAAGCACCGGAAGAAAGTCGCCTATGGTTTGCGGCTGGATACCCATTATCGTCTCGGTAAGCGGGGCTTTTAAGTTGCTCGGGCCGACATCAATCTGGCGGTCTTCGCCGTATTTTTTTATCAGGTAATGAAGAAGATGACGCCCGTGCGCGGTGTGGCATGCCGCCCCCATTATACTTGTCATGAGAGCCTGTCTTGCTGATTGCCCTTCAAGGTCAATGCCGCACGCTCCTTCCTTGTTGCCTGTGAGGTCGCATTTTCCGTACGTGCAGTAATCGCACAAATCGCTTGTGGGCGTATAAACAGGGTTGTACCTGTCAAGGATGCGGTAATCCCAGTTGCGAAGACTGATTATCTCGGGGCGGGGCGTAGGCCCTTCTATCTTTTCTTCAAGCCCTTCACCGACTTTGCCTATATTTATCTGGACGTTTTCCAATCCTTCTATTACAAAACTTCCTTTTTTAACTATCATTTAATATCTCCGATGATTACATTTGCCTGAATGTGCTTTCCTACCCTGACTATTTCTCATGATATTATAATTTTTCGATATTGACGGATATGGCTTTAAGCCTAATTCACATCAATGTACTTAAACGTTTTTATATTTGTCATTATCATACATTATATTTAAATTACATGGATATCATTATCAGTTTAACCGCCAATTTCGGAATCCCCGATGAATATTCATTATAAAAATACCGTCATAAAATATACGGATTCGGTCTATGAACCCTCGGAAGACTCTTTCCTGCTCGCAGAGGCTGCATTATCTGAGATAAAAGGCAGGGAGCGGATTTTAGAAGTAGGCTGCGGGAGCGGGATAATATCGGCTGTCATAAAAGGCAATACAAAAGCAAAAATAACAGGTATTGATATCAACCCATACGCTGCGGCATGCACGAAAGAAAATGGCGTGGATGCAATCAGGGGGGAGCTGTTAAGCTGTGTTAAAGGGAAATTCGATATTATAATATTTAACCCGCCGTATCTTCCAGGTCATGAAGGGGTAAAAAAGGATTGGATTGACGTTGCCCTGACGGGGGGACATGACGGCAGGGAGATAATATTCAGGTTTCTTGAAGATGCGCTGCCTCACCTTTTTGAAAACGGAAGGATTCTGATGGTGGTGTCGTCATTGACCGGAATAGAAGAGGTGAAATCGAAGATGAGGTCGCTGAATTATACAGTCGGGGAAAAGTGTCAGGAAAGATTTATGTTTGAGCAGCTTGTTGTTTTATCAGGCACGAAGCGGGCAGGATTTTAACTTCTGGGGGACACGACGCTGATTGTTTGCGTTTTTTTCCAGCGTTTTTCGGGTGAACTGTTATTTTGGCTTTCTCTCTTGTGTTTCGAGGCACGAACCTCGGATTGGAAATCCACAGGCATTAGAGGCGTAGATGCTCTGGTTTTTAGTATTTTCCGTCGGTTTGCTTGATGCTTCTTTTCAGACGCATGTATGTTTTTAAAGAGGATAATTGGGTTATTGGACATAAAACAAAGCCAAATCACAGTGTTTCTGCAGATAAACCACCAGAACTTTTGGCAGAATAACAACATCAACAATCAAAAAATTCAAGAATTACATCTCTATTCTCTCTACTTGGTACTAACCTGAATTTCTTTGCATGTTTATTCCTGTCGTATTTTACATTTCTTGCTGCTATCTTTAATGTTCCAATATATACCTTCTCCTTCAATTTCACTCTAAATATCGACCAACCCAACTCCGAAGGGATTTTTATGTAGAGTTCTTTTCCTCTCCTTTCAACATGGTAAAGTTCAAGCAATTTGTGAGTTTTCGGAAATATCGATAGATAATGTGGATTAATCTTCCCTCTTTCATTAAATGACCAACATAACCCTTCATCTATTATAGGAGTAAAATTTTCAGGAGTGTTAATAAATGCACTTTCACCAGGGCCACCAGATAGGTTGAATACATCCTCTTTTTCAGCGTTGTCTATCGTTATATATCCAACACAATCCTCGGCTGTAGATTTACCTATATTTTCTACTTTGATACGATGACGTGCAATTGTTTCTGAGGAGTGCGGGGCAGCTTCACCAAAAATTTTTATATCTGGTTTATAAAAATATCCATAAACAGCTTGGCCAATTACTGAAGCAATGACACCAACAATAACTCCAATAACTATTCCAATAACTGTACTCCAGTCTATAAGTGAGAATGAATCTTTTTGATATTCGCTATTTATAGTCTGATTATTTGTTGTATCTGACGTGTTTGCTGTGTTCTGATATTCTGGCACAATAAAGTGGCCATTACTTTGATTTAATTGATTTTCTGAAAATTCAAGAGGATTCGATAAAACAATGAAACTTGAAAACTTACTGGTACTAATACTATAGGTCAAAAAATAAGGTATTGAATAATCGACCTCTACTATCGTAATATTATAATTATCTTTAAAAACTAGGGATTCCTTTACCTTATCAATATTGTATATAGCAATTTTTTTTATCCCTTCATCTGAAGTGAATAAATTCTCTGATTTTACAGACCTACCATTTATTTTAATATCATTAATATTAGGGTATGTTATACCACTTTGATCTATTGTAATGACTACATAGTCATCGCTGTGATAATATTGCTTGTCGAAATTGATTCTTATATCTGAAGTGTTTGATTGAAATAAACTAACTATTAGTAGAAATAAAATTATATATAAAACCATAGAGATAAATAACTTAGATATTTCTGGATATTTTATCCAAGGAAATACGAATTTGTAAAAATAAATCAAAACAATTACAGCAAACAAAGTGGTTAGAATAAGATTATTTCGATATGAAATAATAGCAAGGATAGCTAATGGTATAAAGACCAAGCTAGCTTCAAACCCTGCTGTATAAAATCTATTTGAATACTTTTCGGACAATGATTTTAAATAATCATTGTCAGTGAACCTTAATCCTTCTAAAAATAAATAGGACAAGAAGCTTAATAAGATTATAATAAGTATCGTAAAAATAATTAAATCAATTAGAATTAGAAATTGGATTTGGGGATATAAAGTTAACTTTGCCTTTGAAAAAATGTCAGAAACTATATACCAAAATAAGCCAGCTACCATAATAAATATTGATAAAATATATGAAAGCTTTAAATCCTCAGGATCTTTATTCATTGATAGCCTATACAATATTTAAAAGTATATATTTATATCTTACATCGTTTTCAATATTTTTATGCACCTAGTTTTCAGCCAGCCGAAAAGAGTTTTGGCTGTTAATGTCTCTGAGAGCATGAAACACCTATCATCTTCAGTCACCCATACCCCGACTTAAATGCTACAGCGCTTGCTAGCGCTTCCCACCTCTAACTCCTCCTCTCTGGCATTGGAAAAAATGTATTCCTCTACTTCCAGCCCTGACCAACAGAACCGTTTAAATTTCTATCTCGGCAAACCTGTCTATGTCAGTCCGATGACCCCAGATATCTCCGGTTAACAATTTGATATTTTTCATTTTTAGAAGCGTTTTCGTGGTGTTAGAAATTGTTTTATGATACGACGATGGCAGTTGTATCCTTTTCAGTTTTGGGCTTTTTGTTACAAGCTCAAAAATGTTTTTTTCAGACGGCCTGAAACAAAAATGTACATTTTCTTCTTTTCCATCAATATCTTTGAGGTCTTCCTCTCCGCCAATAATTCTGAAAACGACTTTCATAATATTTGATTGGTAATTCTACTATTTATAATTTTTTTATTACTCCCGCCGGAATCATAACATTTATCCATTACAAAACCAATTCCCAAGCCATGGTTACAGTATTGGAGATTTACCAGCTCTTGCCAAAAACTAACTGCAAGATATGCGGCGAATCCACATGCATGGCTTTCTCGGTTTCATTACTTGGAAGGAAAAGGAAAATATCCGAATGTACGCCTATACTTGAAGTGAATTTTAAAAAACAGAAAGAAAAACTGGAAGCCCTCCTTTTACCTTCAGCCGGGGCTGAGGAGACGGGCATGATAGTCCATCCCGAACTGTGCACAGGCTGCGGTAATTGCGTGGTTGCATGCCCCGTGGATGTTGCAAACGACCCCAAAGGCGCAGCTATCGGATGCGCTCCCACAAATGATAAAGTGATTTTCAGGGTAGTTGACGGCAAAGTGGTAGCTTCAAATATCAAGGAATGCCGCCGTTTCGGAAAAAACAGGGTGCTCTGTTATGCGTGCATAGACCCATGCCCGACAGGCGCAATCGAATTCGTGTAGGTGTTTTTAATGTCAACCTGCCCCGGATGTGCACTGTTATGCGATGATATTGAGGTAGTCGTTGAGAGCGGCAGGATAAAAGAGACAAGAAATGCATGCAGGCGTGGGGCTGCAAGGATAAAGGGCTGCATTAACAGGCTGGCGCCGACCATAGACCAGAAGCCTTCGGATATCGAAAGTGCCATAAAGAAAGCTGCCGGGATACTTAAGGATTCAAAATCACCGATGCTTTTTGGTTTTAGCAACTCGACATGTGAAGCCCAGGTAAAAGGAATCCAGCTGGCAAAAAAACTGGGCGCAATGATCGATGACACATCATCATTTTGCCAGGGGCTTTTGATAGAAAAGATACTCCAGAAAAAATTCAGGACATGCACGCTCGAAGATGTAAGGAATAAAGCTGATGTCCTTGTCTATTGGGGGTCGGATGCGCAGGACTCACAGCCGCGGCATCTCTCCAGGTTCTCATATTTTCCCCGCGGCGAATCCCGCCAGCGCGGCTACGAAGAAGACCGGATTGCCATAGCGATAGATGTGCGCGAATCCAATACCGCAAAGATATGCAAGGGGCACTTTTACAGGATACAGCCAAAGGGCGACAGGGAATTTATCCTTGCCCTGATAGACGCCCTCTCCGGGAAAGTCCCAGCGTACGAGCCAAAAAAGATTCTTGAGCTTGCAGCCATATTGAAAAAGGCAGAGTTCGGAGTGATTTTTGTTGGCATCGGGCTCACATATTCTATAAAAGAGGATTTTGATATCCTGGTTTCACTTGCAGATAAGCTCCCGAATTTCCAAATTATGCCCATGGTGGGTCATTACAATATGCGAGGTTTTAACGAGAACCTGTTCAAAGAAACCGGGTTCGTGAACAGGGTTAGATTTCATGACACAGCGGTTCATGACGATAAATATTCAATC
The DNA here is from genome assembly GCA_027460605.1 of Candidatus Methanoperedens sp. Classification (GTDB taxonomy): domain Archaea; phylum Halobacteriota; class Methanosarcinia; order Methanosarcinales; family Methanoperedenaceae; genus Methanoperedens. The sequence goes on along the minus strand of JAPZAN010000066.1, from coordinate 6,380 downwards.
ATTGAGGCGCTTCGGGAAAAAAGCATAGACGCCCTGCTCGTCGCTGGTTCTGACCCGCTATCAAGCCTGACGCGTTCATTAATCCGGCACCTTGCATCCATACCGGTGATATGTATAGACCCGTGCGTCACCATGACATCAAAAATAGCCGCCGTAACAATCCCGTGCGCCGTGTCTGGAGTTGAATCAGGCGGTACAGCCGTGAGGATGGACGGGAAAAAAATCGGGCTCTCAAAGATAATAGAAAGCGATTATCTTACAGATGAGGAACTGCTTGTGCGATTGATGGGGGCGCTTTAATGGGAATCGATGTCGGAAAGTTCCTGAAAAACCCGGAATACGAGATAAAAATCACTACATTCAGGGATATTTTCCAGGTCGAGGCGCAGGAACGCGACAGGTTTGGAAAGGATTATGAAAAACTATCGGCATGCATCGTAATGAGTAAAAACGACATGGAAAAAATGGGATTAAAACCCGGAGACAGAGTGAAAGTTGCCAATAATAATGGAAGCATCGTCGTGGAGGTCAGGGAATCCAAAAGAGATGAACCCGGCGGGGTAGCATTCATGGTGAACAGCCCGTGGTCAAATGTTCTTGTATCAGATGATACTGGAGGAAAAGGGCTTCCCGATTTCAAGAATATTACCGCAAAAATTTCTCTTGTGAAAGAAGAGATTACAAGTCTTGAAAGCTTGATGGAATATTTTAGAAAATTAAAGCAGGTTTGATTAAATCGAAAAAGGGAGAGTACCGGATTTAAAACGTATGATTCATCTAAATATTGGAAAAATGAGGCTGGACGGGAATCTTGTTCTTGCCCCGATGTCAGAGGTCACAAACCTGCCCTTCAGGCTGCTTTGCAAAAAGTATGGGGCATCGCTTGTGTATTCAGAGATGGTCTGTTCCGGCGGGATTGTCAGGCGAAATGCCGAAAGCATAGATAGAGGTCTTACATCTAAAGACGAGAGACCTTTCGGAATCCAGTTACTGGGTTCTGATGCGGCTGACCTTGTCAATTCTGCGCGTATCCTGCAGGAAAGATATAATCCGGACATTTTCGACATAAACCTTGGCTGCCCTGCGCAAAGCGTTATCAAAAACGGGTTCGGGTCTGCGCTCCTGAAAAACCCTGAAATGATAAGGGAAATAATAGAACAGCTTTCTTCTGCCCTTGATGTACCGCTCACAGCGAAGATAAGAATAATGAATAGTTTTGATGAGACGTTAAAAATTGCACGGACTATCGAAAAAGCAGGCGCGGCGGCGATTACAATCCACGGAAGGACACAGAAACAGGGCTTTTCGGGAAGCTCCAACCTTGAATTCATTAAAGGTATCAAGAAAGAACTTTCAATCCCCGTTATTGCAAACGGCGATATTTGCGATGAGAAAACCGCCATGCAGGTGCTTGAATATACGCAGTGCGACGGGCTTATGATAGGAAGGGCTGCAATCGGGAACCCGTATATATTCAGGAGACTTTCTCATTATCTTTCCACCGGGGAATTATTACCCACTCAGGCGATGGATGAACGGCTTCGGGATTTTTATGAGTACACGGCTTTGTGCAGTAAATATGGCATGCTGGCTTTAAATGACCTGAAGCTTAATGCGCAGTGGTTCACGAAAGGGATGGATAACATAAAATCTGTGCGTATAGAGATTAATAAAGCAAATGATATTGATTCTGTGATGGGGATAATCGGAGGATTGGAATGAGAGGTTGTTTATCCATCGGGACATAAAACGGGTCACATTGACAAAATGATAACTTCGCTTGTTGAAATCCTTGAGGAAAAAGGGGTACTTACTTATGAGGAGTGGGAAACTCGAATCAGGAAAAAGATTGAAGAAGCAAAAGGATTAACGAAATTTGAGGAGTTGGAAGATTAGACTGGTTTTTTCTTAATAACTGCTTTTTCTACTACACAGCGCACTGATTTTTTTAGCATCATTTTCAGTCTACCGTCTGGATGGGAATTGTATCCCTTTTTTGGAATAAAGTCTTGGTAGATTGCTACAATTCTATCGCCGATGATTTTATCTCCTATCTGATTAAATTCTCTCATATTATATCTAAAGTTTATGAATCTTTTTGCGAATCTGAAATTCTAATATACATTCTACATCGCTCTTAAAAATAGATTCGTTGCCTCTATGATGGCCGGTGCTATTTTTTAATGTTCTCTTTTCTTCTTTTTTAAATAAGGCTAAAATTTGCTCCCCCTTTAATAAATCTCCTGGTTGGTTTCCTACTCTCATTTTATGTAGCCATTTCAATTTCATCTTCTCTCAATAAATCTTCAACTATCTCAAAAACCAAATCATAATCTATATGCAATTTTTCGGCTATCTCGCTTGGATATATGCTCTCATTAGGATACTTATCGAATAATTCTTTTATTTTTGCTATTGCGTTATCTTTGGACATTTCTTCAACAACAATTGTTTTTACTCCTGCTTCATTTGATTTGTTGAAATCGGTTTCCAGTTCTTTAATTCGTTCTTTATTTCTAGAAATTTCCTCGTACAGCGGTTTAATATAAGTCAACAAGTCGTATCTAGTCACTGGGCTTGATAGATATTGCGCTTCCTCCCCAAAATATACCATAGGCTGTTCCCCCTTATCTATTGGATAACCCAAAAATTGTTCCATTTCTTTTTTAATTTGTTTCATGGTACTCTACCTAACATTTTTAATGCACCCTGTGGGAAAGGTAAAGAAACCCCACTTTCTTCCTTCTTAGGTTTTTTGATTATTAAATAACTTAATTGAATTCTTGTGACCTTGCCTCTTACATCTTTTAATAAATCATATAATTTTGTTTTATTTTTCTCATTAATGTTTAAATTTGAATTATTAAGTAATTTTAAGATGTTGTTTATTAACTCATTCAATTCCATTAATTCTTCTTTTTCTATTTCATAATGGTCGTTGATTTCATCCAAGTTCATAAAAACCGATTCAAAAATTTCCCCTATCAAAACACCATCTAAAAAATCAACAAAATCAGCTACCGAAATTAATTCAGTAGATAATCTTCTGCATCCTACAAAATTTGAATTATTAAATTGTAATGGAATTTCAGAAAATTTTTCTAAAAAACTCTCTTTAAAATCTTTCATTGAGGTAAACTCCTAATCTAAGTATTAATCTAATCTCTTATAAGATATATAAAAATTCTTCGTTATTTTTTTCTTTAATGTTAAATTAACAAATTTTAATAATCTTTATTATACCACTAATAAATAAACTCATACTCCTTAACTTAACAGAATCCATTCTCGCAAAATTATTTATAGAACTACAAACACTTAGAATCATCTCACTTGGAGGTAATTCATTATGGCAGGACAATTAAGCGGACAGCCTATTATCATACTCGACAAAGACAAAACAAGAACCCAGGGAAGGGACGCCCTCGGATTCAATATCTCGGCTGCAAAAGCCGTAGCCGATGCGGTCAGGACCACACTCGGCCCAAAAGGCATGGACAAAATGCAAGCGCACGCCCTTGTTGAGCAGGGCGTTCATCCCACAACCATTACAAGAGGTTATGGTCTTGCAGCCGAAAAAGCGATTGAAATCCTGAATGAACTCGCTATTGACGCCTCGGATGATGTCCTGGAAAATATCGCAAGAACAGCGCTTACAGGAAAAAGCGCAGACCTTGCCCTCGATTCACTCGTCCAGTTATGCGTACAGACCGCCAAGTCGATTAAAGAGGGCGGCAAGGTGAATGTGAAGGAGAATATCAATATCATCCACCAGCGCGGGGGAAGCATAAAGGATACAAAATTCATTCACGGGCTTGTTATCGATAAGGCAAAAGCGCATAAAAATATGCCCAGGAAAGTCGAGAATGCAAGAATCGCCATCCTTGATACAGGAATCGAGGTTGAAAAAACTCAGGTCAAGTCAACTCTTAAAATTTCATCCCCTGAACTCCTCTCCGAAGCAAGGCTTGAAGAAAGCAAACTCGTTGAAGAAAGAGTAGAAGCGCTTGCAAGAAGCGGCGCCAATGTAGTATTCACGGAAAAAGGCATCGACGATATAGGAATGCATTACCTTAAAAAGAAAGGTATTTTTGCAGTGCGAAGATGCAGCGAAGAGGAAATCAAGAAATTAGTAAAGGCAACAGGGGCGCATATTGTCTCGAAAGTGGACGGCGTTGAAGAGGAAGATTTGGGAAAAGCGGCGCTTGTAGAAGAGCGCGGCGTTGGCAATTATAAGATGGTCTATATTGAAGGATGCGAAAATCCCAAAGCCGTATCTATTCTCATTTTCAGCGGCGCCGAGCATGTGGCGGATGAAATCGAGCGGGCGCTTGATGACGCGCTGCGCGTGGTTGGCGTGGTAATCGAAGACGGCAAAATTGTAGCTGGCGGCGGCTCGCCTGAAATCGAACTTGCAACAAGGCTAAGGAAGTACGCAAACACATATGGCGGAAGGGAACAGCTTGCAATAATGGCTTATGCTGATGCGCTTGAGGAAATACCCAAAGGCATTGCAGAAAATGCGGGTCTTGATGCAATCGATATTATCGTTGACCTCAGGAACAAGCATAATAAAGGCGCCAAAACAGCCGGGTTAAATGTATTCACGGGCAAAGCGGAGGACATGCTTGAGCTGGGAGTAGTTGAGCCGCTCCGCGTGAAGACACAGGAAATCAAATCTGCGACCGATGCCGCAATAATGATTCTTCGCATAAACGATATCCTAATGGCAAAGGAAACCGGCATGATGGATGTCAAACCCGAACATACAGCAGATTATTATGACGGTATCCAGGCCCCTGATGTTGGAGAAGACTAACATTAAAATAGAATAAAACTTAAAATAACACATAATAACCCAATGAGGTATGGTGTTAGTATGAGTTGCATGATTTGAAAAGCTGATTTTTTTTTATTGCGGAGTTGTTTGATTTTGAACAAAAAGGACACGAAAAAGGAAGAAAAACAAATTAAAGAAGAAGAAATTGAATCTTCCGCAGGCGAGGTCGCAGAAGAAATTAAAACTCCGGAACCTGAAGAAAAAAAAGAAAAAAACCTCGGGAAAGAGCTGGATATAATAAATAAACAACTCGAAGAAGAAAAAGACCGGTATCTTCGTCTTAACGCAGATTTTGACAATTTAAGGAAACGCACCCTTAAAGAAAGGGACGAATTCATGAAATATGCGAACGAGAAGCTCATACTGGAACTGGTAGATGTATGGGAATCCCTTGAACGTGGTATTGAAAACGCAAAGAAGGCGAACGATAAGGATTTGTTAATCGAGGGAATGGAGCTGGTATATAAACAATTCAAGAATGTTCTTGAAAAAAACGGTCTGACCCCGATTAAAGCTGTGGGAGAAAAATTCGACCACTACAAACACGAAGCGATGATGCAAACAATTACGGATGAATATGATGAAGGCACCATTCTTGAAGAATTTGCAAGGGGCTATATGTTGAACGGTAAGGTCATTCGTTATTCTAAAGTCAGAGTATCGAAAAATAAAGAATCGGAAGAAAATATTGAAGATATAGAAGAAATAATAGAATGAGGTGAAATAATGGCTAAGATAATAGGAATAGATTTAGGTACAAGCAACTCGGCTGCTGCGGTTATGCAGGGGAATAGACCGGTAATAATACCGAGCGCGGAAGGTATATCCCTCGGGGGCAAGAAGTTAACAGGAGAGCCTGCAAGAAGGCAGGCGGTGACAAATACTGAAGGGACGGTCACGGCTTTTAAGAGAAAAATGGGTACGGATTACAAATACAACCTGCGCGGAAAGGATTACAGGCCGCAGGAACTTTCGGCTTATCTCCTTCAGAAGATAAAACAGGATGCTGAGGCTTTTTTAGGCGAGAAGGTCGAAAAAGCGGTAATCACAGTGCCTGCGTATTTCAATGATAACCAGAGACAGGCGACCAAGGATGCCGGGGAGATAGCGGGACTTGAAGTTATCAGGATAATCAATGAACCCACAGCTGCAGCCCTTTCTTATGGTCTTGACAAAGAGGGCGATCAGAAAATCATGGTGTTTGACCTCGGAGGGGGCACCCTTGATGTTACAATAATGGAACTCGGAGGAGGGGTTTTTGAAGTAAAATCCACTTCGGGCGACACACAGCTTGGCGGCACTGACATGGATAACAAGCTTGTGGATTACATTGCCGAGGAGTTCAAGAAAGAACATGGCATCGACCTGCGAAAAGACAGGGTTGCAAACCAGAGACTGCGTGATGCTGCGGAGAAGGCAAAAATCGAGCTTTCCACAACCCTCACCACAGAGATCAACCAGCCTTTCATAACAGCAGATGTCAGCGGCCCGAAACACCTGACAATGACCCTCACACGGTCTAAACTCGAAGAAGTCATAA
>JAPZAN010000065.1 GCA_027460605.1 Candidatus Methanoperedens sp. | reverse complement strand
ATTATACCCCCTAAAAGGGCTCCGCCATTATTGGAATATTTCCGAATTCCTTTGAAAAGGTTATTAGCAGCGTATATAGCCATAAAATCGGATGATGTTACCGTATATACCTGTTTAGCAAGTTGCTCGCGAATTGGCATTGCAAATCCGCCGCAAACCACATCTCCCAGGACATCGTAAATAACGACATCAGGTTTATATAATTCATAGATCTTTTGTTGTTTTAAGATATCAACTGCACTGATGATACCTCTGCCGGCGCAGCCAACGCCGGGTTCTGGGCCTCCTGCTTCAACACAGAGGACACCACCATATCCTTCATACACAATATCCTCTGGCTTTATAGCCTTTCCACTTCTCAAAGTATCAAGTACGGTCGGAATAAACTTACCTCCTCGAAGTGTGTTTGTTGAATCACTTTTAGGATCGCATCCGATTTGCATTACTTTAAAACCCAATTCGGTCAAGGCTACACTTATATTGGAAGTCGTTGTGGACTTACCAATACCGCCTTTTCCATAAATGGCTATTTGTTTTATTTCATCTGACATTATATACCTCCTTTAATTTCAATTTTGGAAGCATATATCATGAGATAATATAACAATATAGAAATCAGCAATTATGGACGCATTTATTCTGTTTTCCCAATGGTTGTGGCAATTTTTTCCGATTTTCTACCATTATTAGAATTTTAAAATCGCAAATACACCGGCCATACAGATCAATGGAAGAAATAAAAACGCGGTGTTTAAGTCGATCATTTCGGCAACATACCCCATAATAATGGGAGTAAATGCTCCAAAAAATCCACCAATACCAAAAAAAATACCCAGCGAGGTACCGCGTGTGTCTGGCGGTGTGTTATTTGTATATTGAACGAAGTTAGCGGGATATAGGACCGCGCAAAAAAATCCTATTGCGACTAAAAACAAGATCAAATCAATCGATGAAAGCAAGTAAATAAAAAAATATAGAAGGAATCCGGTTATGATAAGAGATAATGAAATAATTCTCTTTAGATCAAACCTATCGACCATAATTCCGCCAATATATTGTCCAATGATCCCTATTCCAAAAAATATGGATACATAGAAACCTATCATCGATGGCGAATAATTTAATAGAGCTAACTTTACTGGCAGGAATGTCGTGAAGCCAAATGCAACCATAGTAGATGTACTGTAAACAAAAATGATTGCCAGGATATCTTTTGTGAAAAATTGCATATCCAGTTTTGTTATGATAACTGCTTTAGTTTCTCTTAGATTCTTTGTAAGTGCATAAAAAAAGAGACCTGCTGTTAATCCAAAGATTGGTATCAATTTGAAAACAAGTCTCCAATCGAATGCTTCTGTAATAATTCCGGCAAATAAGGGAAATGTTACGAGTCCTATGCTTCCGCTGGCACCATGAATTCCAAGCGCTCTACCTTTATTTTTAAACAGGGTTGACAGGATCGAAAAACCAACTGGATGATACACACTTGTGGTAAGGCCAACAAGAAGTGCAAGTGCCTGCAATTGAAAATAAGAGTCTGATACACCCACTAAAAAAATACTTATAGACGATAAGATCAGTCCACAAGTCACAAGATCGCTTTTTCGCTTGATTTTGTCTGAATAATATCCGGCTATGAACTGCCCGATGCCATGACTTATCAGGATCGAACCTCCCAGAATCCCGATTTCAATATATGAAAGGTTAAGATCTTTTGCTATCAATGGCAGCATTATGGGCAGAAGTAATACTAATCCGTCATTGGTAAAATGTGCCAGTGATAGAATTATTAAAATCTTTGTTTCACTGGCTGTTGTGGTTTTGACTTCTGAATTAGTTATATCCATTATTTGTATGGGTTGAAGTCGTTGGTGTAGACATCAGAGATTTTTATCTCTCCTTCTTTCAGGTTGCCATATTTAACCATTTCATCTATCCACTTCTGAATGAGTTCATCGGTAATGAGCCCGTGCTCGACCCATACGCGTCTATCCATATAACGTGCTGTTTCAGGATCTAATGCCAATCCTTCGGCAATTATTTTATCTGCTTCATCCGGGTGGGAATTTGTCCAATCCTCGGCTTTCGCGATCGCTGAAACAAAGCCTTTCAGGGCAGCAGGTTTTTCTTTTATGACCTTGTCAGTGGATATAACAAGGGAAACTGCTCCATTCATTGTGTCATAATCCGTGAATAATCTCCTTCCACCTGCATTAACAGCTACTCCAGAAAATGGCGCATGCATAGCGCCAACCTCAATCAATCCCTGTTTCAGAGCCTGCCACTGCTGCGTATCAGGCATTGTAACCTGTTCAACATCATCAGCGGTCAATCCATCTGGTTTGAGGAAGTCAGACAGGGAATAATACGTGCACGCTTCAGTTAAGATTGCGGCTTCGCCGATTTTCTTGCCTTTGAGGTCTTTTGCGCTCTTGATACTGCTATTTTCTAAAACCACAAATGACATATGCGGGTGTTCCCTGGTTGCATCGCTTCCTGCAGCTATTATTTTAAAATCTAACCCTGAAAGCCTTGATTTAATTACAGTGTCTGGATGAAATCCAAGCATTACATCAATATCTCCCTTCGCAAGGACTGTTTTTATTATTGATGACTGTATCACTCCCACCTTTTCGACGGTTATGCCTTCCTGTTCGAAGAAACCTTTTTTTTCTGCAATAATTGCAATAACGGAAGTCCCAAAATCAGGGGTTGCAATCCTTACAACAGGTCTTTGTACATTTATTGAAGATTTTTCGGAGGTTAGATGACTGCCATAAAACCCAATTATACCAGCAATTATTAATCCTATCAATATTAAACCGATTATTATAACTAAGTTTTTTTTCATTTTATCACCTTTATTAATTCTTAAAATATGGGTTAAATTCGTTTGTGTATATGTCAGAGGTTTTTACCTGTCCATCTTTCACCAATCCATATTTTGTTAAAGTGCCAATCCAGTTCTGTACTTCTGAATCAATTATTAAACCATGTTCGGGACTATAGTATCCTTCCATATCTTTAACATCCATATCCAGACGCGAAGCAGTAATTTGATATGCTTCCTCTCTATGTTCATTCGACCAATCAAGACTTTTTGCGGTTGCTTTTACAAAGCGTTTTACAACATCAGGATGCTTTTCGATAAAATCATCACTTACGAAATAAGCCGCCAATCCCAGACTTTTTTCAAGATCATTATCATCAAATAGTTTAATAACTCCTCCTGTATTGGTTAATTTTTTGCTATATGGGGCATGAATGAATACAGCATCAACGAGTCCGGACTTGAGTGCCTGTTCCTGTTGAGCATCAGGCATTGATACAAGCTCTATCGATTCTTTTGGATTGGAGACACCGGCTTTTTGTCTCATATACTCATACATCATAAATTCTGAGCAACCTCCAAATCCCCAGATAGCTACTTTTTTTCCAATTAGATCTTTAGCCGACCTGATATTACTTTTTTCCAGGACAAACAGAGTCATATGAGGATAACCTGGAATTGTTTTTGAGGTAGCTGCTACAGCTTTTATTTTCGCCCCATTTGTTATTCCATTAATAACCCTATTGGCATGACCTCCTGCAACATTGATATCTCCATTAACCACGGCCATAACCATTTGTTCAAAGGGAAGTGCTCCAACAAACTCAATTTTAATACCTTCTTCAAGATAGAATCCCTTTTCCTGGCCGACGTAGATCGGATCGTAGTTTGGATAAAGTGCCATTTTTACAGTATATAATTCGCCATCCTTTGGTGAAGTCTTTCCTGACGTTGGTCCACTACTATTAAATGTGTAGTAAAAACCGATTAAGGCCAATATCACTATTCCGGATATCAAATATTTATATTTTTTTTCCATTTTAATCAGTTCTATTTCCTAATATCATAAGTATATAAGAAATTATAGAAACCAACAACTTTAGCCACGTTTATTCCAAATTCTACATAAATGCGGTAATTTCTTCCCGATAGATTCGGTTTATAGTAGAATATTGACAGAAAATGAGTTCGCATCTATTTCTTAACCCATCCCTGTCTCTTCTTTCCATTTGCACAATCTTCTCTCGAGCCCGACCAGCATATAATTTGCAATCAAACCGATTATTGCCATGAATATGCTTATTGAATAAACCATAAAAAGTTCCGGCCCGGGATGACAGCTACCATATATCATAACACTTCCCAGGCCATCATTTGCGCCCAGCATCTCGACAGCAAACAACACAAGTATTACTTCTGTGTAGGCATACCGCAAGCCAGTAAATATTGAAGGAACAGCCGAGGGCAGCACGACTTTTCTCAACATATCCCATTCCGATACCCCCATAGACCTTGCAGTTTTCACAATGAAGGGGTCAACATTTTGTACCGCGCTTATGGTGCTCAGTAGAATCCACCACATGGCTGCAAGCATTATTAGCAATATCTTTGAAAGCTCACCTATCCCAAATATAAGAATGAATACGGGAAACCAGGCAAGTAACGGAACCTGTCTTAATGTCTGCAGTAGTGGGTCAAGGTATCTCTCAAACGTTTTAAACCAGCCTACTGCCAATCCCAATGGTATTGCTATTACAACAGCCAGAGTATATCCTGAAAAAACTCTTCCCAGGCTTATCACGGTGTGTTTCTGCAATGTCCCGGCTAAAGCCATCTCTACCAGAACGCCAAAAACCCGGGATGCCGTAGGTATGGGAGCTGGATATAGGATACCAGCTCTTACAACAATTTCCCATGCCAAAAGGATAATTATGATTGCTGTCAGCCTTTGCAGCAGTGTTGTTAACCGCTTAAGGATCGCTGAGCCCATTTTCAACCACTATGATTTTCCAGATCAAAATAAAAAAAAGTTTAATTTTTATTTAATTATTAATTCACCCCTGACCATGTCCATTGGGCATCTGAATTTAAAAGTTCCTTCCTGGGTTGGTAAAATCTCTATTATACCAAGGCTTCCAGGGAAAATTTTTTTTTCAATACCAAAATCCGGAAATACAATCGTGTTGGCATGACTTTCATCTTGCGCATAAATATTTATTCTTAACGGGATATCTTTTTTTGCAATTATAACATTCGGAGAATAGCCTGATGCATTGATCTTTAAATCGATTTCTTGAAAATCTCCTTTTATAACTGCTTCTTTACTCTCTTTAGACTCCTGCTTTTCTATGGTCGGCATGCCTCCCGGCTCCATGTTCTTTTCCGTGTTATTATGCTGTGACTTCATGCCCGAAGCAGCATCTGCGGTTTTTTCGGTGCAGCCTGATGATACTACCATCACAACGGCTAATATTAGTATGAGCAACCTTTGTGTGTTTGTCAAATTATTCCTCTCCTATATTTTTTGCGCCATTGCAACCAACGTATTTGAAACAATCTCGATACCATTCGGTGTCCTTTTTTTCTCAACTTCCTTTTCGATATCGTGCCTTGCAGCAGTTCGGAGAAACTCAGGCACATGCATAAGAAAAGTTCCAAAAGAGCTGGCTTCTACGAATTCAATGACTTCTTGCGGTGTGGAATAATATCGCTTGTTAATTCTAGTACTTATATTGATATTTTCATATCCTGCAGCCTTAAACAGGGCTTGAAGTTCCTTTTTTGTAACAGGCTTGCTTGTGTCATCTTCGATATCCACGTGCCCGGCATAGGGTGAATGCAGAAAAAGTTCATCTGTGATTTGCCTCACGGTAAAAGGATTACCCTTATCACCTGTCGTCAATCCAACCCTACCCCCTGGCTTAAGTACCCTGTGTATCTCCTTCAATGCAGTTTTTTTATCTGCGATCCAGTGAAAAACGGCACATAAATATATGGCATCAAAACTGCTATCTGTAAAACCACTCAAATTTTCAGCCCGTCCCACTTTAAAAGAGATGTTACCAGAGGATTTCTTTCTGACCTTTTTGCCTGCAACTTCGATGCGAAGAGGCGATGGGTCAATACCTGCAACTTTACCTTCTGCCCCGACGATTTTTGCTGTGTGCAGTGCCAGGCGCCCTGTGCCGCATCCTATGTCAAGTACGGCACTGCCTTCATTTAAACCGAGCCTGTCTATAAGAATAAGCCCGTTCTCATACTGACTGTCGCTGATTTGGTCGTATTTTTCTGCTAATTCTTGGGTATCATATTCAACATTACTCATTTATGTCACTCATTTTTTTTAACTGTGAACTATCTCTTCTTTCCATCGAGTGGCTCTTTTCTCCAGAACTACCAGAATATAATTGACAATAACTCCCAAGATTGTCAATGCCACTATAGTTGCATACATTTCAGATATGGCAAATCTTGTCTCTGACATGAAAACAAAGAACCCCAACCCTGAATTTGCTCCGATCATCTCTGCTGCGACCAGTACCATAAGAGCTACAGTGCCAGCATAACGCAGGCCGGTAAATACCGAAGGTGCAGCCGCGGGCAGTACCACTTTTTTGAACATATCACTGTGAGAGACCCCCATTGACCTTGCTGATTTTATTAAGAGAGCGTCCACGTGCATTACTCCGCTTACAGTATTCATAAAAATCGACCAGAAGCATGCTATTGCAATAATAACTATTTTTGAGAGCTCTCCTATCCCAAAGAGCAGAATAAAAACCGGAAACAGAGCGAGAATAGGGAGCTGCCTCATTGTTTGAAGCAGAGGATCCATATATTTCTCAAATGTCTTGAACCACCCTACTGCAAATCCTAAAGGTATCGCTGTTACTGCTGCTATGGCAAATCCTGCAAAAGCCCGCTGTAAGCTTATTGAAGTATGCTTTACCAGTTCGCCTGACAAGATAAGATGTCCCAGCGATGTAAATGCGGAAGATGCAGGTGGTAGAAAAACCGGGTCGGCTAAACCGACCCTCGGAACAATCTCCCATATCAACAGAAATACAACAATGGCAAGCAGTTTCTGCGTTAATAGTCTTAGCTGACTGGCAATATTATTTAAGTCCATGCCTCTCCCTGCGCAACTGCCTTTTCAGAACTTGAAATTTTCAATGTTGTTTTCACGCCTATCTGTTGGGCTTTAACAACTTCTTCTTTCAGAAGCCCCCAGAGTTCGTGCCTTGACCGGACAAATTCATTGGATGTCCTTACATCATCTTCGAATCTTACAGCCCTCGACAGGGGGATATCCACGATATTTTTTATTACCCCGGGTCTTGCTGTCATAATTGCAACCCTGTCAGAGAGAAATACCGCTTCGTCTATGCTGTGAGTAATGAATAATATTGTTTTTTGCGTTTCCTCCCAGATCCGCAACAGCTCTCGCTGCAATATCTCTCTTGTCTGAGAATCCAATGCGCCGAAGGGCTCATCCATTAGCAATATATCAGGATCAAAAGCAAGCGCTCTTGCTATCGCTACACGCTGTTTCATCCCGCCACTTAATTCATATGGATATCTCTCCTCAAAACCGGAAAGTCCGACCAATGAAAGGTACTTCTGGGCAATTTCTATTCTCTCATTCTTTGCGATCTTCTTGCTCTCAAGTCCAAACTCCACATTTCCAATGGCAGTTCTCCAGGGAAATAGTGCATACTGCTGGAACACAATTCCTCTGTCAAGACCGGGTCCATTTACAGGCTTGCCATCGATGTAAATATTACCCTCGTTGGGTTTTGTTAATCCCCCCACTAAATCTAAAAAAGTTGATTTTCCGCAACCGCTGGGACCTACAATAGACAGGAACTCTCCCTTGTTTATACTAAGATTAACTCCTCCCAATGCTAACAATTCTTTTGAAGTATTCCCATTATTTTTTGAATTTCCATTACTTCGTATTTTGAACATTTTCTTAATATTTTCTGCCTTTATTTTCGTCATATCTTCACCAATTTATTTTTGAGCGAATGCAAAGACATTGTTACTTATGAATTCGATACCTTTCTCATTGCGTGCTTTTTCCAGTTCAGTGGCAATCTCGAATGCTGCCTGCTCTTGAAGGTGCACAGGTACATGGATCAAATAATTTCCAAAAGAGCTTGATGTTACAAGATCAATGATCTCACCGGAATTCTGGTAATATCGTTTGGTTTTCCTTAGCTCCAGGCTTATATTCCTGAATCCTGATACCTCAAGAAGTCTCTTTAGTTCAGGGCTTGTAACAGCGTGTTTTATCATTGGATCTTCTGAGGACACGACAGCTTTAGCATAAGGTTGCCTGCTCAGTACGCTATCTGTAGTTAATTTCAAGCAACCTGGAGACTCCCTGGCCTGTGTATTTATGCCAATTCTTCCACCAGGCTTAAGGACCCTGTATATTTCTGTAAGAGTTGCCTCTTTATTTACTACCCAGTGAAAAACCGCATTCAAATAAATAAGATCGAAACTGCTCCCCTCAAAAAGGCCCAGGTCTTCACTCACTCCGACCTCGAAGGAGATATTTTCACCTTTGATTTTCTGTCTGGCAATATCTATGCGCAGTGGAAGGGGATCTATCCCCACAACCTTTCCATTAGAGCCAACTACGTTAGAAACATACCTGACAAGGCGTCCCGTACCGCAGCCGATATCCAGAACCCTGTCGCCTTCCTTTATGCCAAGCTTTTCTATCAAGATCGATCCGTTATCGAACTGTATATTACTTAGTTCGTCATATTTTTCAGCAAGCAAAGGAGTATCCAATTTTAAATTAGTCACCTGTATCACCTCTTTTTTATTCTGTAGGAGGAAAATGAGAATTGTAATCTTCGTTTGATGCTCATTGACCTCTGGTTGTTTAATATTCCGGGTAATATAAGAGACTATATAAATCAGCAACAATAGCCCTATTTATGCTAAAATCTAAACCATTGCGGCAATATTTTCCGAATCAATTCTGCTTTCTTTCCCTAATCCCCTTCAATATTTCCAACCTGTGTAATATTGAGCATGGCAATGAGCCCGGAGCCCATGCCCTGAATTAAGGAAGCTATTGCAAATATGGAAACCAGTAAGGGTTGTTGTGGTAATTCGTTATTGCTAATCCAGATCTTCCCTCAACTGCGCCGCCTTCGTAAAAAAGCTCTCTGTGGAGTAATGCAGCATCAGGCTGGATGCTATCATGCCTGCAGCGAATATCGAAGTGAATATTGCTATCTGTATCGTGGCTATCCCCGCAAGGTCTGCACCTGCAAGCCGAGCTGCCTTTTTAACAGATTTTGCCGATATTCCGGGCATAAAAAATGAAAAGGAAGAAGTTTTTAATCTTTCTTCCTTAGCGTAAAGTATGCTGCTGCCGTAAGACCCAGCATCGCATAGAACCCCCAGAATCCAAGCAGCTTTTTCACTGGTGTATTCTCCGTAGCTGTTTTTACAGGCGCTGCTGTTGATGTCTGCACTGCAGTCTGTGCTGCTGCCTGTATCGAGGCAGGCGCTGGAGTTGCCAGGGTCTGTGTCGCAGTGGGCGCAATAGCGGTTACAGTGGTGCTTGCGGCTTTTAATTGTGCCTTGGGTGCGGCCTGAATCGTTTGTTCAATAATAGGATAGAACCTCAGTGCAGTTGAACTGTCCGCTACCCTGAACTTCAGGTCTCCATACAACGCTTGCACTGTATTCTGGTCAAGGTTTATGGTCTTGTCTTTATTGTAAAGAAGCAGGTAGTTTTCATTTGCCTCTTTTACCTCGAATACACCCAACTTGTCACCTGCTTTGACCTCAAGCACATTCTGCGATGTCAGCCATGTGTATCTGAGTTGGACAAGGGCTGACATGCCCTCGCCGCCTGTGAATATACTTTCCACGTAAGTAACAAAGATCGGAACATCGGACTCGCCGCTCACGCTTTTCTCGACATATGTATAGACATCGCCCTCGTTCACGACCTTATTTTCAAGAACTTTTCCATCCTTGTTAAGGGAAAGCCATGCTTGCCTCGGAGATGCTTTTGTATCGAGTGCTTCGACTGTGAGGTTGTATCCCTCCCCGAGGTCCCATACTGTGCCGAGTTTCAATGTCTGCTTTTCCTCTTTCTTCTGCTCTTTTATCAGCCTGGTTAACTTATTCGCCTTGCCGTTCACAGCCACGTAAAGATCACCGAACCAGCCAAGTCGGGCATATTTGCCGCCTGTAGCGCTCTTTGTAAAGGTTTTTGTTGTACTGTTGTAATTAAGACCATTCTCTATCGTTATGCCTTTTTCCGTGGGATTACCCTGCTGCTGACTGTTAAACTTGATGCTAACTGGTTAACAATCTTGAGAGTTTCACTTGACTTTCCTCCACCTGAGGCATACCAGAAGCCAGTGAAGTTCTGTGCATCCCAAATAAGATTATTACTGCTGTTATAGTTACTATTACTCTGGTCAAAAACCACGCCGTGAATCTCGATTTTTGTTACGTTGGCTGCGGTTGCAGGCGCTGCTAATATAAGCATGAGTACAAATATCGATAGTATTTTTATCATTTTTATTATCTCCATGTGCCAGACATTTTCCCGAACTTATATAATACTAGAGAAATCAGCAACAGTTGCTATCATAATTCCGAAAATAGAACCATACAGGCAAATTAATTCCCCTTTATTCCATTATGCGAAGGTTCAATGCAAAATCATCCTCTTTACAATACTTAAATACCCAGGAAGAAGTAAGTGCATGTGCAATCACATCGCGGTTGCACACCTGTGCAACAGGGATGGGAGTGAGCGTCTCCCATCTCTACACCTCCTACTATCAGATTATAAAAAATTTTGACAGGAATGTCAGTAATAGTTAAAGCAAAAAAAACAGTTCAGCGTTTTCTTATAACCACTCTAAAATCGCTGCCTGAATCCTCAAACTTAACTATTTCATGCCCGTGTTCCCTGCTCCACCGTGGAATCGTATCTTTTGCGATGATATCGTCAGTCAATACTTCAAGTTCTTCCCCAGGTTTCAACTCATCGATTTCTTTCTTGGTATAAAACAGGGGCAGCGGGCATACTTTTCCTCTTGCGTCTAATTTATGCATGTATATCCCATGAATTTCCGGTTTATTGTAATTTAAGGTGCAGGCAAAAATTGCACTTATTAGCGCTTTGGAGGTTTTAAAAAAAAAGTTGGGATCAGCCCTTTCGGACAAAGATATTATAAGTGCCGTTGTTTACTTCCACAGCCAGCAGTTCATTCCCCGATTTTTTTGCCCACGCATCGATGTTCTGCGGCGCCACCGGGTCGCTGGCAAGGACTTTGAGTATATCGCCTTTTTGAAGCTTGTCCACCTGCTGCTTTGTAGCATGACTGGTTTATTTTCTTATTAGCACGTAAACTTTCCTTCCAATGTACTTTTTAGTAGAAAGTATCATAGCTCCGTTGCCTAATTTTTTTACTTCACCCTCAACAACTGCCTCTATTTCATCTTCAAGACGAAACTTTCCGTTTTCAAGATTCAGCTTTCTCATAGTAAATTATATATGTGTTTAAACATATATAAACATTTCTATGGCAAAAATGAAACGATGGGGCAAAAAACGCAAATGTGAACGTGATTGGAAGGCATACAACGAACAGTTGGTCAAACGAGGAGAATATTACATCAACCCGGCATTTCTTGAGACCTGGATTCCTGAAGTTAAAAAAATGAATGCAGGTAAGGTAGGCGAACCATACTTTTATCCTGATTCAATGATACGGTTTCTTGCGGTACTTTATGGTAAAGGGTTTGAATATAGGGCATTACAGGGAATCATGCGAGGACTGTCCAAGCATTTTTATGATTTTCCTGTTATCAGTTTCAGCCAGATTCGAAGACGAATGCTGGAGCTTCCGTTATCATTCAATGCAAAAGCTGACGATCTGGTAGTTGGCCTGGATGGCACAGGAATGAAAGTAAGCAATCGAGGTGAATGGATTCGGCAGGCATGGGGTATAAGAAGAGGCTGGATCAAGGTCGTCATCATGGGAGACAGTGATGGCAATATTGTGGATATTCGTGTGGGAAATGAGGATCTGGATGAGAGAAAGTCGGGACGAGGAATGTTACGAAAAAACGGCAAGAATGTTAAGAAAGCAATGATGGATGGCTTGCACGATTGTAAAGATACTTTCAATCTGTGCAAAAAACTCGAAATAGAGACTGCAATAAAAATAAGGGATAATGCTTCGGAGAAGGGGCTATCTCCCAGAGCAAATGAAGTTAGGAAATACAAAATGAAGGGATACAAACGATGGGCGAAGGAGAAAGAGTATGGAAAACGATGGGTATGTACAGAAGGCATATTTTCCGCTGTTAAAAGAATATTCGGAGAAAACATAAGAAGTCATAAGATTAGAAATTCGTATAAAGAGGCAATAATCAAGTTCTGGGCATATCAGCAATTAAAAAACATCCGATAGCAGAAACAGACTCTCTGTTGAGCGGAAGCTACTTTATTTTTGGGGTATCATGCCACACAGCACCACCTGCTGCTTTGTCCTTATTAAAGGATAGGGGCAGGCTTCGCCCCTGACATCCAATTCGAAGTCATAAACTATTCCCATCTCAGAACACCAGTGTTACCTCGCTCTCCAGTATCCTGTTCGTGAGGTCGTCGATGTTAAGCTTCGATACTCCTTTGATAATTTCGCCGTCAGCTACACCTCTTTTTTTCAGGTCAGCCTCAAGTGCATAAAACTTGACGCTCTCCTTTGCCTTGATGATGGTAGCTTCCACGCTCGGTACATCTTTCTGCCATACAGCAGCGTCGCCGTACCCTGTCTTCTGTCCCTTCACCACCGAATGCACGCCTCCGCTCACAAAAGTGATTGAAGGCAAGTTGCCTGCCGCAGCCTGCGTTTCGGCAAGAGGTATTGCGCTGTACGCATCCTCTTTGCCGTAGGGTGGCTGGGTCACTATAATGTTTACTTTCTTGCTCATGTTCTTCACCCCAGTAATATGGTCTTATCTGATTCCGCTGTCCATTCTCCAAGGTCGTAAAGACCGCCGATAATTACACCCTCGGTCTGCTGCTTTG
The DNA here is from genome assembly GCA_027460605.1 of Candidatus Methanoperedens sp. Lineage (GTDB taxonomy): Archaea > Halobacteriota > Methanosarcinia > Methanosarcinales > Methanoperedenaceae > Methanoperedens. The sequence goes on along the minus strand of JAPZAN010000065.1, from coordinate 17,170 downwards.
TCACACCGCGGGCATCGGTGCATTTTATGCATGCGATTGCATCGGTCTTAGGATTTTTGAGACCTTTCTTGAGCACTGTGCCGAAGAGCTGCTCCACGATTGGGAACTCCTTCGGTCCCTGGTCCTTGTGCCCGATGATCGTGCCGTCAAGGTAGTTGAAGAAATTTACGTTAATCCCTTTCTCCTTTGCAGCATGGGCGAGCCTGATGAGTGTATATGCGGCCTCATCGCGATATGGTCCGTTTATCGATACGATTGTTAAGGTTTTACTATTGCCGTTGTTTGCCATTTCTATTACCTCAGAACCATGCTACTCTTGTATTGTCCTCGACTATGTTCTCGAGGAGAGTGCCTATTTCCTTTACTTCCACACCTGCGATCAGGTTGCCGTCAAGTCCTCTTGACTGCACAGCCTTATCGTCAGCAAGAATCCTGATGCCCTTCTTTTTCGCATCCAGAAGTTTGTTTCCGAATTCGCTTTTCCTTGCAGCGGTAACCCCGTCTTCCACGAGATACAGGGAGACGTTGTTGCCCTTCTTTGCCTTTGCATTTAAACCTATATCCAGCACAAGATTCGGTATCTCGGTTGTATATGGGTCTTTTGATAATACCAATAGCAGGTTTGTCATGTTCATCGACCTCTAAAATTTATTATTTGTTCATTATTCGATTCAGCCGCCAGTCCCTGCTCCACTCTTGCTATCATAGCATCGAGTGTTTCAATCACTGGCGTTCTTTTCTGTGCCCGTGAGTACTCAAACTCACGCCATTCCTTCAACGTATTGAGAACCGGGGTTGTTTTCTGTGCTTTGCCCTTCTCAGAAGCAAAGACGATTCCTTCTTTTGATGTGATTCATTTTGTATCACCCAATACCTGATAATAACTCAATGCTTATATATCGGTTCAGAAATCAGCAACATTTGATGGTTTAATTCTGGAATTGTAACAATAGAGGCAATTTTTGTTATAAAAAATTGAGGTCGTACTTGTATTCAAGCCCCGCGAATATTTCTGAATCAACGGTTTAATGTAATTATTATTCCAGTTTTTCCAAATCCTTAAAATCAATAACAGTGGAAATTGGATATGTAGTTACTCTAATGCCCATCTCACTTACGGCTGCCATCATATTAGTTCCCGCATATACCACAACACCAACCTTTCCCGGGTCAACAGCTACGTTAAGCACCGACTTCCCCGGCTCTCCAATCTCAGCTATGCCTCCTATTCTGGCATCTACAACGGAACCCAGGACTTCTTTAGCCTCGGCAAGAGCCGCCTCCGGAATCTCGCGAAGATTTGCAAGAAGTTTGCCTGAACCCGTATTTACAGTATCAAGAACACGGGTCATTTTCTTTGATATAAATATCCGCATCGGATCAATAGAAGTGCCGCTGTAAGCAATTATATCCTCAAAACAAAGTGGTTTTTTGTCCTTCACTTTTAATATGCCGCCATATTTAGGATAGACCGAAATCCCGTTTTTTAGCAAAATCCCGTCAATTGTCATACTGCACATGGTTGCTATTCCGGTTTTGCCTTCCGGGATTTCAATATCAGAGCTGAAAGTACCTTCATCTATTAACTTGACATACGGACTGAAGGGATAACCAGTATGTATCACATTTTTTAGTATTTCCATGGTTTTATCAAAGTCATTTTTATCTATAACAGACATGTTAATTATTACGCTACCCTGCTTTGTATCAGGATCAAAAGTAGTATCGCACATGAGCCTTTCTATTTTGGAGATAATGAAGCCGACCCTGTCTCTCACCAGCGCATTACTTAACTCGTCTATCCCCCGCCCGGTAATAACCCTGCCATCGTATCCCAGGCGTTTTGTGAAACCCCGCTCATCAAGGATACGGAGGTGATAACGGACAGCCCGCTCTCCGATAGCGTATCCTCGTGAATACAACCTGTCGGCTATCAACCGGGCTCCTATAGGTGTATGACTTTCACGGATTATCCTCAAAATCGCTATGAGTTTTCTTTGTACCGTCAAGTCCATAGTTATTGTGCTCATACCCCTCAGGCAGTATCCAGACGGCAGACAAGCCGCAATTGACGAACCTTATTCTATATGTAGTGGAAAAAAATGCATTCCAGCATGTATCATGCCGGAATGAGACTGGTTTAAATATCGAAGTACTGGTAAAACTCATACGGCGTGGGCCGGATTGAGTTCTGCTTATACTCCTCGGATTTAAGCTCTATCCACATATCGATTGCATCGGCGGGGAATACCGGTTCAAGGAACTTCCTGTCGCATTCAAGCTCATCAAGTGCCTCTTTCAGCGAGCCGGGGCACTCCTTGATACCCATCTCTTTTCTTCTCTCTGCCGTGATGTGGTAGATGTTCTCATCACACGGATTGCCAGGATCCATCTTCTTCTTTATCCCGTCAAGTCCGGCGGATGTGAGCGCTGCAAAGGCGAAATAAGTGTTGCAGCTTGTATCGGGCGGCCTGAACTCGATCCTCTTGGGCGCCTCCTTGCCCTTTTCATATACAGGCACTCGTATGCTCGCAGACCTGTTGCGCTTGCTCCATGCGATATAAACCGGAGCCTCATAGCCAGGCACAAGCCTCTTGTACGAGTTTGTAGTGGGCGAGGTGATTGCACAAAGCGCCCTTGAGTGCTCCATAAGCCCGCCGATATAATAACGGCATGTCTGCGATATTTCAGCGTACTCGTCGTCAGGGTCATAGAAGGTATTTCTCCCGTTCTTCCAGAGCGACTGGTGGATGTGCATGCCGGAAGCATTGTCGCCGAATATCGGTTTTGGCATGAAAGTGGCAATCATTTTCATATTGTACGCCACGTTTTTGACCACGTTCTTGTATGAGAGCACGTTGTCCGCCATCTTCGTGAGAGTATCGTACTTCATATCTATCTCGCACTGTCCCGCCGTGGCAACCTCGTGGTGGTGTGCATCACAGACTATGCCGAAATAGTCGTAGAGCATTCCTGTCACCTCGCTCCTGTATTCCTGGAGCGTGTCCTGGGGCGGTGCGGGATAGTAGCCTTCCTTGAACCTGATGGGGTGGTTTATGCCGCTTGTTTGCGACCAGGGCGCTTCTTTTGATTCTATCTCGTATCCTGTGCCTGACCAGGCATCGCGAGCGGTTGAGAAGCTGGGCAGCATCCTGAATGAGTCAAAAACAAAGAACTCAAGCTCGGGTCCCCAGTATGAGAGGGAAAATCCTGCTTTTTCCACTGCTCCTTCAGCCCTCTGCGCTATATGCCTGGGGTCGCGTGTGAATCGCGGTCCTCCGAAGGCATCGTAGAGGTCGCATATCAGGCGGAGGGTCCTGTGGGGTGTGTTGTCTGTCCACGGCAGGATTGCACATGTAGCCGGGTCTGGGAACATCCTCATATCCGATTCGAAGATTGACTTGAAACCCTTGATTGATGAGCCGTCCAGCTTTCCTATGCCGTCAGTGAAATCTTCTTCTTTCAGCGTATATGAGGGGATTGTGATGTGCTGGATATAACCCGGGATATCCATGAACTGGAGGTCTACCCATTTTACATTCTTTTCTTTTATGAATTCCAGTAACTTTTCAGGTGTTTGTGTTGTCATATTTATTTTCTCCTATAAAGTTATATTAAGAAGCTTTTGGAAGCCACATTATATGGCTTCCTTACCGCGTTCACCCGAACTTATGCGCACGACCTGCTCGACAGGAGATATGAAAATTTTTCCATCTCCATTCTTGCCGGTTCTCGCAACTTTGGTGATTGCTTCTATCGCGTTTTCTACATCCTTGTCGTCAACTACCAGGTCTATTTTTATCTTTGGCAGGAATTCTACGCAGTATTCGCCTGCGCGCCATTGCAGGCAGACGCCTTTCTGGCGTCCGCGCCCCTGCACTTCTTCGACCGTCATGCCTATGATGCCTTTCTCTTGAAGCGATACCCGAATCGCATCAAGATTTTCAGGTCTTATTACTGCTTCGATTTTTTTCATTTTGCTCACCTCACGAATAAGCCTTCTCAGCATGCTGGGAAATATCTAACCCAACAGCTTCTTCTTCATCGGGGACACGCAGCCCGATAGTTGCATCTACGACCTTTGCTAAAATAACAGTCATAACAAACGCGTAAACCCATGTCACAGCGACTGCAATTATCTGCGTTGTAAGCTGTCCGGGATTGCCATAGAGCAAGCCGTTTGCACCTGCGGAATTTACTGCTACGGTTGCGAATATGCCTGTGGCTATAGCACCCCAGGTTCCGCCCAGACCGTGGCATGCCCAGACGTCAAGGGAATCATCCACGTTCTGCTTGCTCCGGAAGAGCATAGCATAGTAGCTGATAACCGCTCCGACTGCTCCTATTACGATCGCCGCCATCGGTGTAACGAAACCGGAAGCAGGCGTTATTGCTACCAGGCCCACAACACCGCCGGTAGCTGCACCCAGGACGCTCGGTCTCTTGTGGTACCAGCTAAGAAGTGTCCACATCAACGCCGCCGCCGCTGCAGCTGTGTTTGTTACCACAAAGGCGCTTGTTGCAAGTCCGTTGCTTGCTACTGCGCTGCCTCCGTTAAACCCGAACCAGCCGAACCACAGGAGCGCTGCGCCAAGAACAACCATCGGGATATTGTGCGGCTCCATGGCCTGTTTTCCGAATCCCTTGCGTTTTCCTATCACAAAGGCAATTGCAAGAGCCGAAACCCCTGAGCTTATATGCACAACCGTGCCTCCTGCAAAATCAAGCGCACCCATGTTGCGAAGGAAGCCGCCAACGCCCCATACCCAGTGTGCTATCGGGTCATAGACAAGAGTTGCCCAGAGCAGGGAGAATACCATGAAGGCTTTGAACTTTATGCGCTCAACGAATGCACCGGAAATGAGCGCAACTGTAATTATTGCAAACATAGCCTGGAATATCATATATGCCAGGGCAGGAATGGTTGCTGCATAATCAGTATTGGGTTCCTGGCCTACACCGTTAAGCCCGAGCCAATCGAGATTGCCGATTACGTGGCCTATGTCCGGGCCGAAAGCCAGGCTGTAACCATAAAGCACCCACTGAACGCTTATTAATGCAAGGATTACAAAGCTGAACATTATTGTTGAGAGTGCGTTTTTCTTCCTCACCATGCCGCCATAGAACAAACCAAGAGCAGGGGTCATTATCATTACGAGGGCTGAACTCGCAAGAACCCATGCGGTGTCGCCTGAATCTACTTTTGGTGCATCTGCTGCCAGAGCAGGTACAGAGAGGAGTAGAAGAACCATTATTACTGACCAGTATATCGATTTTTTTAAACTCATTTTCATTATTCCTCCTATGCGATGCCAATGAAAGGCATACGGCTATCTCCTGTAGATGTTATATTATATAAATATTATCATAACTAACATCTTTAAACTGAAAATCTTTATATATAATTAAGTCACCAGTTGACTACCGTCTAAGGAGGAAAATGCGACAAATAGCAATATACGGAAAAGGTGGAATCGAGGATGCTCCTTTGGGGAAAAGTGCAGGCGACAGTGCTGGACACCATGCGCGACAACGGCCCCGGTGGTGTGACTCTTGATGTTGTCCAGCACACAGGCTTTGGCGGGATAAAGTGCGTCGAGGCAGGCGGCCCCGAACCCGGAGTTGGCTGCGCAGGACGAGGAGTAATTACAGCAATAAAACTGCTTGAGGAACTTGGAGCTTACAACGAAGACTTTGATTTCGTTTTCTATGACGTGCTCGGAGATGTGGTTTGCGGAGGCTTTGCCATGCCAATACGCGAAGGATATGCAAAAGAGATATACATCGTGGCAAGCGGGGAACTCATGGCTCTCTATGCAGCCAACAATATCTGCAAGGGCATCGTGAAATTCGCAGAGAACGGCGATGCGCGTCTGGGCGGCATTATATGCAACTCCCGTAACGTGGACAATGAACTTGAGCTTCTAACCGAATTCTCAAAAAAGATAGGTTCGCATTTGATCCAGTTTGTGCCGCGGGACAATATGGTTCAGCGCGCAGAAATAAACCGCAAAACGGTGATAGACTTTGAACCAACATGCAAGCAGGCCGAGGTTTACAGGTCGCTTGCGAAAAACATCATTGAAAACACGAATTTCGTGATACCAAAGCCCATGGCGATGCAGGAACTTGAGGACATGATGGTTGAATTCGGTATTGTGGAGAGGTGAGAAAATGAAGATGATTCGTGCAATAATCAGACCAAACAAGGAAGAAAAAGTCGTGGAGCATCTGGAAAAAGATGGATTCTACTCCATGACCAAGATGAACGTGTTCGGGCGCGGTAAACAGAAAGGAATCAGGGTAGGGACGGTATGTTACGATGAACTGCCCAAGGTGATGCTGATGATGGTCGTGGAAGATGAAGATGTGTCAAAGGCGGTGAACGTTATCCAGAACAGCGCGCGCACCGGGAATATCGGGGACGGCAAGATATTCGTGACCGATGTTTCAGAAGTGTACACTGTGAGAACAGGTGCATCCGGATTATAGGTGAAATCATGAAGGAAGTTATCGCCATAATACGAAGGCACAGGCTGCAGGAGACCAAGGCAGGTCTTCTGGGAATAGGGATTCCGGCGCTCACAATGGTAAGCGTGGAAGGAAGAGGCAAACAGAAAGGACATCCTGGCTGGAATTATGAACTTGATCCTGCATTAATGGATATGGAGGAGAAAAATACTGGCGTGAGCATGCGCTTTATCCCTAAACGGATGATTTCAACAGTGGTCGAGGATGAAGATGTACAAAAAGTGGTTGAGACCATAATTAGAACGAATCAGACAGGGCACATTGGAGATGGTAAGATCTTCGTGTGTCCTGTGGAAGATGCTGTGAGAGTAAGAACAGGAGAAAACGGAGAACAGGCGATCAAGTAGAAACCGAAAAAAAACCGCAGATAAACGCAGATTTTAACAACGAACTGTTACGAACTCCATACGAACTCTGATAATCTTGAGTTTGTTTTGAATTCGCAGTTAATCTTTGCGCGCTTTGCGTTCTTTGCGGTGAAATCAAATTGCAGAATTATAGAAAAATATAGGATTATAACGGAGAAAATAATGACAACAATATTACCGGAATGCGACATCCCGATACCGCAGCGCCAACCGCATATCGTATGCCATAATCCTGAAAACATCGTCTTGCCCATGTGCAATGTCCAGACAGTTCCAGGAGACATGACCGAGCGCGGCTGCACGTTCGCAGGTTGCCGGGGTGTAGTTGGAGGCCCTGTAAAGGATGCTATCCAGCTTGTGCATGGGCCAATTGGCTGTGCCTACTATACCTGGGGCACGCGGCGAAACCTTTCTGACACGAAGCTGCACAGGAAGTACTGCTTCAGTACCGACCTGACAGAAGAAAGTGTAATATACGGAGGAGCAAAAAAGCTATACAATTCAATAATAGAATCACATGAACTATTTCCTGAAGGAAAAGCAGTGTTTGTCTATTCCACATGCGTGGTCGGGCTGATAGGTGATGACACTGAAGCGATATGCAAGCAGGCTTCTGAGAAGATCGGGATACCGGTCATAGCATTCCACTGCGAAGGTTTCAGGGGCGTAAGCCAGTCCCTTGGCCATCACATAGCCAATCGCACGCTGTTTGAAAAAGTGGTTGGAACGGCAGAACCGCAAGAGTCCACTCCTTACGACATGTGCATTGTAGGTGAATTCAATATCGATGGCGATGCCTGGATAGTCAAGCCGCTTTTTGAAAGGATGGGCGTGCGGGTACTTTCTGTATTTACAGGCAATGCCTCTTATAATGATATTCCACCAATGCACAGGGCAAAGCTGAATATCGTGCAGTGCCAGAGGTCATCCACCTATATCGCAAAGATGATACAGGACAAGTATGGTGTCCCTTACATCAACGTGTCCCTGTTCGGCATGAAGCAGACTGCGGACGCGCTTCGTGATGTTGGGAAGTTCTTCCACCTTGAAGAGAATGCAGAAAAAGTGATAGCAGAAGAGCTTGCCAAGTACCAGCCCAAGATCGACAACTACAGAAAGAAACTCGATGGCAAGAAGTGCTTCATATACCAGGGGGCTCCGCGTGCCTGGCACTGGATGGGACCAATGCGGGAGTTGGGCATCGAAACGATCCTCACAGCTACGACATTCGGTCATAAGGACGACTATGAGAAAATAATGGAGAAGGCAAATCCCGGCCATATCTGCATAGACAACCCCAATGCCCTGGAGATAGAGGAATACCTGGTCAAGCTCAAGCCCGATTTCTTTATCGGCGGCTTGAAGGAGAAATACCTGACATACAAGCTTGGCATTCCCTTTATCAACGGACATTCCTACGAAGAAGGGCCTTATGCCGGGTTTGAAGGATTCGTGAATTTTGCCAGGGATATTGATGTTGCGGTAAACAGCCCTGTGTGGAAGTTCATAAACAAGCCCCTGGAGGTGAGTTAGATGGCGCGAAGCGTAACGATTAATCCGCCAAAAATGTGTCAGCCAATGGGCGCCATACTCGCCTACATGGGAGTACACGGCTGCGTCCCTCTGGTGCACGGCTCTCAGGGATGCAGCACGTACCCGCGCTACAATATCGCACGGCATTTCAGGGAATCTGCCGAAGTAGCAGTTTCATCGCTTGCGGAGGATGCTGCCGTGTACGGTGGAGCCAAGAACCTGACAGAAGCGATAAAGAACATCAAGTCCAGGCTGAACCCGGCTGCCATAGGTATCTGTACCACTTGCATGAGCGAGACGATAGGCGACGATGTGAAACTGATAGCAAAGAAGGCACTGACAGATGATAGTATGAAGATATTCCCCGCGTCCACGCCAAGCTATGTTGGCACACATCTCACTGGTTATGATAATGCCCTGCGGACGCTTGTGGAAACGCTGGCAGTAAAGGGTGAGCCAAACAACAAGATAAACATTATCACGGGAATAATCAACCCCGGCGATATCAGGGAGATAAAGAACATGCTGCGCTTAATGAATGTGCAAAGCATATTCCTTTCGGATATCTCCGAAACCCTTGATACTCCTATATTGTCTGGCGGACACAAACCCGTCCTGCCCGATGGAGGGACAAGTCTCGCTGACATCGCAGATTCTGCGAACTCAAAGGGCACAATAGCGATATGCAGGACAGCGGGTTCGGCAGCTACGTATCTCAGGAACAAGTTCAACGTGCCTTCTGTACTTGACCCTGTTCCCATCGGAGTCATCAACACGGACAGGTTCGTACAAAATATCTGCAAATTAAGCGGCGCTTCGATCCCTGATGATATCATAAAGGAGCGTGGGCGCCTGATAGACAGCATGGTGGACGTGCATCATTACATGTACGGAAGGAAGGTTGCCATATTCGGAGACCCAGATATAGTGTCCGCCATCGTGCGATTCTGCGCTGAAGCAGGAATGAACCCCACTGTGGCGATGACAGCTACAAAGCACAAGGACTTTGCACCTGATATAAAGGCAGTTAACAGCGAATACAGGACAGATACCCAGATTCTTGAGGGTACAGACCTTTATGAATTCCACGAGGTTGTAAAAACCCATGGAGCAGAACTGATACTTGGCAACTCCAAAGGGAAGGACATAGCGGATGACGAGAGCGTTCCTTTAGTGCGCTTTGGATTCCCCGTATATGACCGCGTGGGCGTGTATCGCTATTCCATAATGGGCTACAACGGCTCGATATACCTGCTTGACCAGATGACAAACGCAATCCTGGGGCACAAGTACGACCCCAATAAGCTGCACCAGTGAGGTGGAAATATGGAATACATTACCGGATTAACTGCCTCAGGCGGGAACTTTACTCCCACCTTTGTGGTCAGAAGCAATATAAATAACTGCGGCTGCTGCGGCAAGTGTTTCAAAATCTGCGGGCGCGGGGTGTTTGAGTACATCGACCACCCAAATGCCGATGACCTATGCGGGGCGAAGGTTATGACCGTGGCGCATCCTGAGAACTGCATCGGCTGCGGCGCTTGTGCGCGGGGATGCCCGAAGAAAAATATTGTGTGCGAGCCGAAAATCAGGGGTGGGTGAGAACCAGTTAATATAGAACTCACACTGAGACGTTTGCAAAGAAAATCAACCACGGAGGACACAGAGTTCACAGAGACGAAATTATTTTTCTCTGTGTCCTCTGTGCGCTCTGTGGTTTTTGCAATATTCCAGAAATAATAAAAAAGTCGTTCTTTGCGGTTAATAGAATTGATAAAGGTACGTAAACATGTCAAAAATAAGCCACATTCTCCTCCCAAACCCGGTGGTCGTTTCCACCGGGACAACACTTGTTGAGGCTGCACAGCGCATGAAGAAAAATAAGGTTGCAAGTGTGCTTATCAGTAAAAACGGCAAGCTTGCCGGAATTATCTCTGTTGAGGATATCATGAGCAGAGTTGCGGCTGAAGCTGATATGAATATAGAAGTGGATGAAGTGATGCACTCACCAGAGCTAACAATTGACTCGGATAAATGGCTTACTGATGCCATTGCGATGTTTGAGCGCTGCAAAGCCTCGCATATAACAGTGATAGAACATGGAGAAAAGGTAGGCGTTATCAGGGCTGAGGATATACTGCATACGTACAGGTTTATGAAGATGGAAGTTGAAAACAATAAATGGTGATACTATGTTCATCTTGGATAAAAACAAATTTGGGGATTGTAATTTAAGTAATGCTAAAGAGTTTGTTGAGTTTTGGAGATATTATTATCCCCTTGATAGAACAACGATTTTTAAGGAAAAGGAGTTAATATCTTATAAAGATGAGTTAAACCTCAAGAATGATTTAACTGATAAAAATATAAAAAGGCTGTTACGCTGGAAAGATCCTCATTGGCTTACTGAGAAAATTCTTTCAGGACCGAAAAAAGATGAGGACAATCCTAAAGTAATGAAGGTTTTAAAAGAGCTTAAAAGCCTAAATGAATTTAGATATGGTCAAATTCATGAAGATGTATTTTTAGAAAAAATTAAAAATATTTATCCTGATGGATTTATTTGGCGGATTTTTCTATTGCATATATGTCGTCCACATGAATATCCAATTGCAGATCGATATGTTTTTAATGCGTTTTCTAGTTTAACTGAGCCTAAAAACAGAAAAACTCCAAAGGAATGGAATGTTTTCAAAGAATATTATTTTGCATATAAAGAATTCTTTTTTACTATTACTAAATCAGCAGGTATTGTTACCCAAGAACCAAAAGGATATGAAAATAATATATTCGACATTATAACACGACTGAAACAAGTAGATAATGCACTTTTTGCTTATGGGCAATTTTTGGAGACATATAATAAAACCACAGAGGAAAAAAACGATGAGAATCCATTCCCTTGAACACGAACCCTTTGAAGGTCTTGCGAATATCGAAGTGTGGGCAAAGAAAAGAGGGCATACCATCTCAAGAACGCTGCTTTTCAACAACGAAGAACTCCCGGAAATTAATGACTTCGACTGGCTGGTTATAATGGGCGGCTCGATGAACATCTACGAGGAAGAAAAATACCCATGGCTCAGGGAAGAAAAGAATTTTATTGCCGAAGCTATTGCGGGCAAAAAGATTGTTTTAGGGGTATGTCTTGGCTCCCAGTTAATTGCGGATGTCCTCGGTGGCAGGGTCAGCAAGAACAAATACAAGGAAATCGGATGGTTCCCGGTCTCATTAACTACCGATGCAAAAAACTCCTCTATTTTCAGTAAATTTCCAGGCAGATTTACCGCTTTCCACTGGCATGGCGATACATTCAAAATACCTCCAGGCGCAGTAAGAATAGCAGAAAGCGAAGGATGCGCGAACCAGGCATTTGAGTACGGGCGGGTGGTAGGATTGCAGTTCCATTTTGAATATTCGGAAAAAAGTATCAATCTAATGCTACAGAACTGCAGCGACGATATCGTGGATGGGAAATACATACAGGCAGCGGATGAAATTGCATCGCATATTGGCAATGTGCGGGAAATGAATAAACTGTTGAATTTATTGCTGGATAATATTGAACGGGAGTTCGGCAGGAACTAAGCCGTATGGATGATTTTTTTCTTCTTACAGTTCTTATCTTTGCAGCAGGGCTGCTTTATTCTTCGGTAGGTCATGCCGGTGCTTCCGGATATCTTGCTGCAATGGCATTATTCGGTCTTGCTCCTGATATAATGAAGCCGACTGCTCTTTTATTAAATATTCTTGTGGCAACAATCGCAACTTTTCAGTTCCACCGGGCGGGCTATTTCTCGTGGAATATCTTCTGGCCGTTTGCTCTCGGTTCGATCCCTTTTGCGTTTATCGGAGGCGCTCTTTCACTTCCGGGTTCTTTTTATAAGCAGGTCCTCGGCATAGTCCTGCTGTTCGCAGCATACCGGCTTTTTCAATACAGGCACTCTGCGGCTACGGATGCTTTTAAACCGGTTCCGGTTTTCTGGGCTGTTATTTTCGGAGCAGGGATTGGACTGTTATCCGGTGCAATTGGCGTGGGAGGCGGCATATTCTTGAGTCCTCTGCTCCTGTTCATGGGCTGGGCAAGAACAAAGGAAACTGCCGGTGTCTCGGCTGCTTTCATTCTTGTGAACTCCATAGCCGGAATTTCCGGGCATCTTGCAAGCGTGAAATTCCTGCCTGATGTCATCTATCCCTGGGCATTTGCAGCAGTGCTTGGCGGGATTATCGGCTCTAGTCTGGGCAGCCGCAGGTTCGTAAATGCGACCCTCTACCGCCTGCTCGCAGTCGTCCTTGTTATCGCAGGCGCAAAGCTCATGCTTGGGTGAACTGGAAGGTTAAAGAATGAATGCTCAGATGGGATTCACATTTCCTTATATTTTAAATACCGTAAACTACTGCGAACTAATATATTCATTCCATAGCAGGTTCAATTTTGGGAATCTCCCCAAACTTCTCGATATTATTCAATCCGGGTTGGTTTTCTCTCGCTAATTCCTCCTCCAGCACCTGTATCGCCCCGCTTATACGCAGCAGGGTATTTCTCAGGTTCGCCTGTTTTATATCCAGTTCTCCCAGCGTCCTCTGGCCTGAATCGAATTCGGCTCTGAGTTCTTTGAGGCGCTGCTCCAGTTGTTGTTTCATTTTAATTCTCCTTTTTTCTTTTTACTCTTCAATTTCCTTCAGGCATCATCATCTTTTTCCACCCGATTTAAAGTTTCATTATGTAAGCTAAAGCATAATAAGGCGGACGATTTTCATGAGCCTCGCCACCGCCGTTCATAGCTGTCTTAAAGTGATGGGCATGCTGGCCTACAGAGTCTGACCACGCATGACCTCTCCACATCTCATTATTCGGATCGCCACCGCATCCACCGCCGTACCCCATTTTTACTGTCGTATCACCGGGATAAGACCGTTTTCGCCATGCCAGACCATAGGCATCCGGACCTTCAGTCTGATGCGCGTGCTGGCCGTTTATCTGGGTATCACCTTCATGGTCATGCGCAGGGATTTGCTTTACATTTAGCGTTACAGTATCCATACCGCTGGTCTCACCTGATTTATATTTGTCTCCTGCCCCTGCAATAAACCGGTTCCTTAAATCAGGTGTGCCTTTATTGCCGTCACAAAGCGCCCACCCTTTAGGTATAGCGTTTATTGCTCCCGACCACATGACTATCATTCCTTTCAGGATAATGCCATCGCCCACAAATGATGCTGCTTTTACCGTACCTGAGACCTCCAGCTTCTCTGCCGGCTCTGGCGTCCCGATGCCCACGTTGCCGTTCGTATGAATTCTCATACGTTCTTCAAGAGGGCCGCCTTTAAGTCCGGTGGTACTGATTGCCAGGACTCCCTGGAAATCACTTCCCGCCCCCATCATCATGATCCGGGCAAGAGGTTTTTCTAAATCTCTTCTTGTAACGGTCAATTCAGTTGCAGGACTATTTTCGGTGTCCAAAAAAACATTCGCTGCGATTACATCCGATTCAACCGCTGCCGATAGATTTCTCTCTTTAATTACCCTTTTTGCATCTTTCATATTTCTTTCCCCATTTACTGCGCGGGTAACTTCTGCTCTTCCACGTCCAGTATTCCAATATCCCCTCTCACTGCTTTGACTTCCCAATAGAATTTCTGGGATGGGTTCTTGCGGTCAACCATTTTCACATCGAATTTGCCGTCATCGACCTCCGAGGCTGCAAGCATAGAAACCGGGGAATCACCTTCAAATTTGGGTGTAATTAAGACAGTCCTGTTTTCCTTCCTCGTCAATGCTTCAAAATAATCAGGGAGCTGGATAGTCGTCCTGCCCTCGGAAAGTTCTGCTTCCCCGCGATAGAAAACTGCGTTCTCAGGTCCTTCAAGCGTGGTATGGATAAGATATTTATTTTCCGGATCCAGCGGATGGTGTGTAATAAAGTTTTTTGTGCCGAACACTTTAAGTCCTTGTGCCACTGTAACACTGCCCGACACTTTAAGGTTTTGTGCCAGAGTATCCGGACCAATTCTTACTGTTCCGGAACTCGCTCCAAGCACCAGATCATTGTTCACGCCTGTTGAAGAAGGATCAGCATATAATCCCATATATCCCCATGCAGTGCCAACCCTCATTCTTCCTCTACCCCCCTGGGCAAGGGTTTCATTGCCCTGGACATGCATGTTATTTTCTATCCAGGCATCCGTAGAATAGACATTTGCTCCAGTTCCGCCAATCGAAAGCCTTACTGAAGGACTTACAGTCCCTATGCCGACATTACCTCCATTTGGATTAATAGAAGTATTTGTACTACCAATGCTGTTTATTAAAAACGCCCCGCCTCTCTTCCACCACAGGTTCGCTTTCTGGGTGTTAGCCTCATAAAACTGGATTATCGCCCCTCCCGCTACCGGCGCTCCTCCAATCGTCCCGATGGGAGCTATTGCTGATGCTGCTGCGGTTGAAATAACCGGCTGGGCTGCCAATGTCGCAGCAGACATGACTGGCGTCCTCGTCCCTGTCGTACTCGTTGGTGTGACTCTTGTTCCGATTGCAGCCGTTGGAATTGTACCAAGTGTAGCCGCTGAAATGGCAGGCCCCGTTGCGGCAGGTTGAACGGACGGACCTGTTGCCGATGTAATCGGCCCCAGTCCTGTAGGAATAACCCCGGGCACTGTTGAAACTACTGATGGACTTGGAGTAATCGGACCGACAATTATTGGCGGTTGTATTGGTTCCATCGGGGGATGAATTGTTGTTAAGATTTCATTCGTTGCATTTATTTTAATGAAATCATCCGGCGCCAGATCGGATGCCCTGAAAATGCTCTCACCGCTCTTGACTTCAAGATTCGCCCCGGGGCTATTGGTTCCTATGCCGACGAAGCCCTTATCATAATAAATCCCTTTGGTATTGATAAACCACTGGCCGATCGGAAGATTGGTTATCAATGAACCATCGCCGATAAAGGCAGCGGCCTTGACTGTTCCGTTAACCTCAAGCCTTTCGGATGGCGCCGTAGTCCCGATGCCGACATTGCCATTACTGGCTACTAATAAACCATTACCTGTGAAGGGGTTTGCAGCATTTCCTGCAATACCCACTCCCATTCCGCTTCCTGCGACTAATCCCAGATGATAAGCAGTTGCTCCATCTCCGGCATATAAGCCAAGACCTCCGTATATTTCTCCTACTCTTAGTCTGCCGTTGAGTAATTTATTCGTAAAAATATTTACGCCCCAGGTATTGGCAAAAATCCTTTGATAATCAGTTCCCGAATAGAACCTTATCGATCCAGAACTCAAATCCAGTTTATCCAGCGGGTTTGTAGTCCCGATGCCGACATTGCCATTACTGGCTACGAATAAACCATTACCTGTGAAGGGGTTTGCAGCATTTCCTGCAATACCCACTCCCATTCCGCTTCCTGCGACTAATCCCAGATGATAAGCAGTTGCTCCATCTCCGGCATATAAGCCGAGACCTCCGTATATTTCTCCTACTCTTAGTCCGCTGTTGACTAATTTATTCGTAAAAATATTCAAGCCCCAGGTATTGGCTAAAATCCTTTGATAATCAGTTCCCGAATAGAACCTTATCGCTCCAGAACTCATATCCAGTTTATCCTGTGGGTTAGGGGTCCCGATACCCACGTTGCCTGAGTTATCAACGCTCAGGGCAGGATCTACAGCCCCGTCGGCACTTACAAGTTTGCTATGCTTGTGAAGAGTATTTACAACCGAATTATTGGTTAATGCCGTCCAATTATCACCGTAGGCAACATCAAATAAATTATTTTCAAGATCTGTTCTATTTTCAAGACCGATTTTCCAGTGGCCTGCAGTTTCATCCCAGATTATCTGGGCATTTCGTTCGATACCCCCGCGGAAAACCTCCAGACCGCCTTTAATATTAATGGGCTTCGGCGTGCCAGTATATTTATTTACCCGGATGATATTGTCTTCGACTTCCAGAGTTGCAGTATTGATAGTTGTAGTAACCCCCTCGACATCAAGATCTCCAGTGATGGTACATTTACCATCAACTCGCAGATCACCTTTGATACCACCTGTTATGGACAGGGCGCCAGTAAAACTTGTGAGAGGTGAAGTGACAAGAATTCCATTTTTACCATCGATTTTCTTTCCTTCAATCAAAGGCTCGTATGTTTCATTTTCAATTGACAGCGTCAATTTGCCGTAGGCTCCCGCATAGGTACGTAATGGCGTTTTGCCATCTTTATCAAAATAACTGACATTGATGACGCCCGCGATAATTTGAACCCAGGCGAGTATTATTTCCCCGTCGCTTTCTTTAATATTTAACCTGTTTGTATCCCTGTCGATTACGGCTTTCTCGACCCAGTGGATCTTATCAGTGCCGCCCCTGTCCTGTACTACATCTGCAGCTTCCTTTTTATGATAAATATAAATATACACGCCTGCCTGCAATTCGGCAGTGCTAAGAGGCACAGTAGCAGGCTCTGAAAGGACAATCTCCTGGCTTATGTCTTCATTCTCATTACCTTCATCCTGTGAGCCTCCAATTGTATTGATAGCCATTCCAGGCTCGATTACGACTTTACCGGATTCAACTTTAACATCCAGACCCCAAACAATCCCCTGTGTGTGGAGATGCCTGTTATGAAGGCGCCGCATTCGGATATGATAATTCTGTTCCAGGTTAAACTCTTCCTGCTTGAGGAAAAGACCATCAAAATACCGCATTCTCTTAACTTCTGCCATTTATTTTTACC